>NZ_CVTO01000102.1:54670-113024 GCF_900004715.1 Pseudomonas sp. 24 E 13 | reverse complement strand
AGAGGCCGCCATCGGGGGCAAGCCCCCTCCCACATTTTGACCTCGGAGCGTCAGGTAGATACGCGTTAGCCCCTCGCCACAGGTGCGGTGTCGCACCAAAATTGTGTAGATACCTATGGCAATCGGGGGCAAGCCCCCTCCCACATTTTTGATCAGTTGCGGTCTGGGAAATCGGTGTGCAGCTTGTCCAGCAAGGCATCCTTGTCTTCCCACAGCTGGTTGATCCAGCCCTGGAACGCCAACCGATACTCCCCATCCTGCTCATAATTGCTGCCAATAAACTCGGCCGGAATCCGCACTTCTTCGAACTGCACCACCACGTCCTTCACATTCCCGCACAGCAAATCCCAATACCCCGGTCGCCCGGCCGGATAGTGGATAGTCACATTCACCAGTGACTTCAATTGCTCACCCATGGCATCCAGCACAAACGCGATTCCGCCGGCCTTGGGCTTGAGCAGATAGCGAAACGGTGACTTCTGTTGCGCGTGCTTGCCTGGCGTAAACCGCGTGCCCTCGGCGAAGTTGAAGATGCCCACCGGGTTGTCGCGAAACTTCGCACAGGTTTTGCGCGTGGTTTCCAGGTCCTTGCCTTTCTTTTCCGGGTGTTTTTCCAGGTAAGCCTTGCTGTAGCGCTTCATGAATGGAAAGCCCAGGGCCCACCACGCCAGGCCAATCACCGGGACCCAGATCAGTTCCTGCTTGAGAAAGAACTTCAGCGGGCGAATCCGTCGATTGAGCACGTATTGCAGCACCATGATGTCGACCCAGCTCTGATGGTTGCTGGTGACCAGATACGAATGCTGGTAATCCAGGCCTTCGAGGCCGCTCAGGTGCCAGCGCGTGCGCCGCACCAGGTTCATCCAGCCCTTGTTGTTGGTGACCCAGGCTTCGTGGGTGTGATTCATCAACCATTCGCTGAAGCGCTTGGCGAAGGGCAGCGCCTTGAACAGCGCGACGATAAACAGGAACGAGCACAGCAGGATCGTGTTCAGTGCCAGCAGCAGGGACGCGATCACCCCACGTACGGCGGCAGGTAGAAAATCCAGCATTTAGATATCCATAGGTCGGTTGGCGGCTTGGATCGCGGTGAGGGCGATGGTGTATACGATGTCGTCCACCTGGGCGCCGCGTGGCAGGTCGTTGACCGGTTTGCGCAGGCCCTGAAGCATCGGCCCCAGGCTCACGCAATCGGCGCTGCGCTGCACGGCTTTGTAGGTGGTGTTGCCGGTGTTCAGGTCGGGGAACACGAATACCGTGGCCTTGCCGGCGACCTGGCTGTTGGGCGCCAATTGCCGGGCCACGCTTTCGTTGGCGGCGGCGTCGTATTGCAGCGGGCCGTCGATCAGCAGTGAGCTTTGCTGTTCGTGGGCGAGCAGGGTGGCCTCGCGGACTTTTTCGACTTCCTCGCCGCTGGCCGAATCGCCGCTGGAATAACTGATCATCGCCACGCGCGGGGCGATGCCGAACGCGGCCGCCGAGTCGGCGCTTTGCAAGGCAATTTCCGCCAGCTCCGCAGCGCTGGGGTGCGGGTTCATTACACAGTCGCCGTACACCAGCACCTGCTCGGGGAACAGCATGAAGAACACCGACGACACCAGGGTGCAGCCCGGCGCTGTTTTAATCAGCTGCAGGGCAGGGCGGATGGTATTGGCGGTGGAGTGGATGACGCCGGAGACCAGGCCGTCCACTTCGTCCAGGGCGAGCATCATGGTGGCGATCACCACGGTGTCTTCCAACTGCTGCTCGGCCATCGGTGCGTTCAAACTCTTGCTCTTGCGCAGTGCCACCATGGGCTCGACGTAGCGCTGGCGGATCAGGTCCGGGTCGAGAATCTCCAGGCCTTCGGGCAAATCGATGCCGTGGGCGCGAGCGACGGCTTCCACGTCCGCCGGCTTGGCCAGCAGCACGCAGCGCGCGATGCCCCGCGCCTGGCAGATCGCAGCGGCTTGCACAGTCAGCGGCTCGCTGCCTTCGGGCAACACGATGCGCTTGTTGGCGGCCTGGGCGCGCTGGATCAACTGGTAGCGGAATACCGCAGGGGACAGGCGCATTTCCCGCGGCGTGCCGCAGCGTTGGTGCAGCCAGCGTGCATCGAGGTGGCTGGCGACGAAGTCGGTGATGATCTCCGCGCGCTCGCGGTCATCGATGGGGATTTCCTTGTTGAGGCTATTAAGCTGGTTGGCGGTGTCGTAGGAACCGGTGCTCACCGACAGCACCGGCAACCCGGCCTGGAATGCACCGCGGCACAGCTCCATGATGCGCGGGTCGGGCAGGGTGTCGCTGGTCAGCAGCAGGCCGGCCAGCGGCACGCCGTTGATCGCGGCCAGGCTGACGGCGAGGATGATGTCGTCGCGATCGCCGGGTGTTACGACCAGTACGCCGGGCTTGAGCAGCTCCACGGTGTTGCGCATGGTGCGCGCGCAAATGATGATCTTGGTCATGCGCCGGGTTTCGTAGTCACCGGCATTGAGGATCTGCGCACCCATCAGGTCGGCCACGTCCCGGGTACGCGGCGCGTTGAGTTCGGGCTGGTAGGGAATGCAGCCCAGCAGGCGGAAATCACCGCTGCGCAACAACGGCGAGTGCTCCTTGAGGCGCGCCGAGAACGCCTCCATGCTTTCGTCGGTGCGCACCTTGTTAAGGATGACGCCGAGTACTTTCGGGTCTTTCGGGCCGCCGAACAGTTGAGCCTGCAGTTCCACGCGGCCGGACAGTTCGGTGAGCACTTCGTTTTCCGGGGCAGAGACCAGGATCACTTCCGCATCCAGGCTCTTGGCCAGGTGCAGGTTGACCCGGGCCGCATAACTGGCGCTGCGGGTCGGCACCATGCCTTCGACGATCAGCACGTCCTTGCCCACGGCGGCTTGCTGGTACAGCGTGATGATTTCTTCGAGCAACTCATCCAGCTGGCCGTCGCCGAGCATGCGCTCGACATGGGCCAGGCCCAGGGGTTGGGGCGGTTTCAGGCCGTGGGTGCGCGCCACCAGTTCGGTAGAACGCTCGGGGCCGGTATCGCCAGGGTGTGGCTGGGCAATCGGCTTGAAAAAACCGACTTTCAGCCCGGCCCGTTCCAGGGTACGCACCAGCCCAAGGCTGATGGAGGTCAGGCCCACACCAAAATCGGTGGGCGCGATAAAAAAAGTCTGCATGCGAATTCTCTGGAGGTGCATGGCTGGGGTGGCGCTCTATGCTTGAGCACCTACCGCGAATCAGGCGCCAAGGTTATCGTTATTCGTGCTGTTGCGCACACCAGCCGCAGGCAAAGGGTTGGCCTATTTTTTCAAGGCGTTGCGCGGGGTCGAGCACCCAGGCGCGCGACTGCCACGGCGGCTGGTGGCGCAGATGCTGGGTGTGGCCGCAGGACAGCTCGGCGACCCAGTGCAGGTCGTCGTCCTGGTGGAATCCGGTTATCGTCGAGACCGTTGGTCGGTCCCGTCCGTCCGGGTTCTGTTCGCTTTCGGACAAATCCTTGTTTAGACTTGTCCGTTCTTCATTCTTATGCAAAAGGTCTCGCCCCATGACGATCGCCGCTAACAAGGCTGTCTCCATCGACTATACCCTGACCAACGACGCTGGTGAGGTCATCGACAGCTCCGCCGGCGGCGCGCCGCTGGTCTACCTGCAAGGTGCGGGTAACATCATCCCTGGCCTGGAAAAGGCGCTGGAAGGCAAGGCAGTCGGTGATGAACTGACCGTTGCCGTCGAGCCTGAAGATGCCTACGGCGAATACTCCGCCGAACTGGTCAGCACCTTGAGCCGCAGCATGTTCGAAGGTGTTGATGAACTGGAAGTCGGCATGCAGTTCCACGCTTCCGCGCCGGACGGCCAAATGCAGATCGTGACCATCCGCGACCTGGACGGCGACGACGTGACCGTCGACGGCAACCACCCCCTGGCTGGCCAGCGCCTGAACTTCCAGGTGAAGATCGTTGCCATTCGCGACGCTTCTCAGGAAGAAGTGGCTCACGGTCACGTCCACGGTGAAGGCGGTCATCACCATTGATTGTGGTTTGATCAATCGGTAGCAAAAACGCCCCGACTGGTTCGGGGCGTTTTTTTTGTGCTTGAAAATATCTACCTGACACTCATGGGGTCAATGTGGGAGGGGGCTTGCCCCCGATAGCGGTGTGTCAGTCAAAGTATTTCTTACTGATACACCGCCATCGAGGGCAAGCCCCCTCCCACATTTGGATAGGTGTGCATTCCAGAAAACAAAAATGCCCCGGACCTTTCGGTACGGGGCATTTCTTAACTGTTACGCAACCTGAGGTCACGTGGCAGTTGTTACCACTTAGGCTGCAGCAGCAACGTTCAGAGCCTTGATGTGGCCATTCAGGCGGCTCTTATGACGAGCGGCCTTGTTCTTGTGGATGATGCCTTTATCGGCCATACGGTCGATAACTGGCACGGCCAGAACGTAAGCAGCTTGGGCTTTTTCAGCGTCTTTGGTGTCGATGGCTTTAACTACATTCTTGATGTAGGTACGAACCATGGAACGCAGGCTGGCGTTGTGGCTGCGACGCTTCTCAGCCTGTTTTGCACGTTTTTTGGCGGAAGGTGTGTTGGCCACCGTCGAGCTCCTCGAAAGACTTTTTAGGAAATAGCAAACAAAATAGGCCGCGAATCATGCCGATGACTTGATGGGTTGTCAAGAGCGGCTGATGCGAACTGCTGAGTGGTCGATCTGAAGAGGCGGGTGATTTATTTCCGGCGCTTGACCTGTAAACTCGCGAGCTTTGGCGCTGTGCTGTTGCAGGCGCGCAGTATCGCATAAGTAGGCGCTTTGTTCGCCTGCTCTTTATCTATAGGCGCAAACTCTTTCAATGAATCTGCTCAAATCGTTGGCTGCCGTCAGCTCTATCACGATGATCTCCCGGGTTTTGGGGTTTGTGCGTGACACCCTGCTGGCACGCATTTTTGGCGCCAGCATGGCCACGGACGCCTTCTTCATTGCCTTTAAACTGCCCAACCTGTTACGCCGGATTTTCGCCGAAGGCGCGTTCTCCCAGGCCTTCGTGCCGATCCTGGCCGAATACAAGACTCAACAGGGGGAGGAGGCGACCCGCACCTTTATCGCCTATGTCTCGGGCCTTCTGACACTGGTGTTGATGCTGGTGACCGTGCTCGGCATGCTCGCCGCGCCCTGGGTGATCTGGGCCACGGCCCCCGGCTTTGCCAATACCCCGGAAAAGTTCGCACTGACCACTGATCTGCTGCGCGTGACCTTTCCTTATATATTGCTGATCTCGCTGTCATCGCTTGCCGGGGCGATTCTCAATACCTGGAACCGTTTCTCGGTGCCGGCCTTCGTGCCGACGCTGCTTAACGTCAGCATGATTATCTTCGCGCTGTTCCTCACGCCGTACTTCGATCCGCCGGTGATGGCTCTGGGTTGGGCCGTCCTGGCGGGCGGCCTGGCGCAACTGCTCTACCAGCTGCCGCATTTGAAAAAGATCGGCATGCTGGTGCTGCCACGCCTGAACCTCAAGGACACCGGCGTCTGGCGCGTGATGCGCAATATGTTGCCGGCGATCCTCGGTGTGTCCGTCAGTCAGATTTCCCTGATTATCAATACGGCGTTCGCGTCGTTGCTGGTATCCGGTTCGGTGTCGTGGATGTACTACGCCGACCGCCTGATGGAATTGCCGTCCGGCGTGCTCGGGGTGGCCCTGGGCACCATTTTGCTGCCGACCCTGGCGCGCACCTATGCGAGCAAGGACCGCCAGGAATACTCGCGCATCCTCGACTGGGGCCTGCGCCTGTGCTTCCTGCTGGTGCTGCCGTGCTCCCTGGCCCTGGGAATCCTGGCCGAACCCTTGACGGTCTCGCTGTTTCAATACGGGCAATTCGACGCGCACGACGCCCTGATGACCCAGCATGCGCTGGTGGCGTACTCCGTGGGGTTGCTCGGCATTATCGTGATCAAGGTGCTGGCGCCGGGTTTCTATGCCCAGCAGAACATCCGCACACCGGTGAAGATCGCGATCTTCACTCTGGTCGTCACGCAATTGCTCAACCTGGTGTTTATCGGCCCGCTGGCCCATGCCGGCCTGGCGCTCGCGATCAGTGCCGGTGCCTGTATCAATGCCGGCCTGCTGTTTTATCAGCTGCGCAAGCAGCAGATGTACCAACCGCAGCCCGGCTGGGGCGCCTTTACCCTCAAGTTGCTCGTGGCGGTCGCGGCGATGTCGGCCGTGCTGTTTGGGCTGATGCACGTGATGCCGGCCTGGGACCAGGGCCATATGCTGGAGCGCTTCATGCGCCTGGGCGTGCTGGTAGTGGCTGGCGTGGTGGTGTACTTCGGGATGTTGCTGCTGCAGGGTTTCCGCCTGCGCGATTTCAATCGCAAGTCGCTGGGGTAGAGAGTTTGCCGCGATAAAACGGCTGTTTTATCGAATCGATCCATTTGGCCTGCGCTGTTGCCTGTCGTCCGGGGCCGGGTGTGGTTATAATCGACCACTTTATGAGCAAGAAGCGCGTTATGCAGCTGGTTCGAGGTCTCCACAACCTGCGCCCCGAGCACCGGGGCTGCGTCGCCACCATTGGCAACTTTGACGGTGTTCACCGTGGCCACCAGGCTATCCTGGCCAGGCTGCGCGAGCGTGCGGTCGAGTTGGGCGTGCCCAGCTGCGTGGTGATTTTTGAGCCACAGCCGCGGGAGTTCTTCACCCCGGAAACGGCGCCGGCCCGTCTGGCCCGCCTGCGAGACAAACTGCAACTGTTGGCTGAAGAAGGCGTGGACCGCGTCCTCTGCCTGGCTTTCAACCAGCGCCTGCAAAGCCTCAGCGCCGCCGAGTTTGTCGACCGCATCCTCGTCGATGGTCTCGGCGTGCAGCATTTGGAGGTCGGCGACGACTTCCGTTTTGGTTGCGACCGGGTAGGCGATTTCGATTTCCTGCAACACGCCGGCGTCAACCAGGGTTTTACCGTCGAAGCCGCGCAAACCGTCGAACTGGACGGCCTGCGCGTGAGCAGTACCCAGGTGCGTAACGCCCTGGCGGCTGCCGACTTCGCCTTGGCCGAGCGTTTGCTCGGTCGCCCGTTCCGCATCGCCGGGCGGGTACTGCACGGCCAGAAGCTGGCGCGCCAACTGGGCACGCCAACCGCCAACGTGCAACTCAAGCGCCGTCGTGTGCCGCTGACCGGGGTTTACCTGGTGAGTGTCGACATCGACGGCCAATCGTGGCCGGGAGTCGCCAACATAGGCGTCAGGCCCACGGTTGCAGGTGATGGCAAGGCCCACCTGGAAGTTCACCTTTTGGATTTTGCCGGTGACTTGTATGACCGGCGTTTAACGGTGGTTTTCCACCAGAAGCTGCGTGAAGAGCAGCGTTTCGCCTCCCTTGAGGCGTTGAAAACGGCGATCAATGCGGATGTCGCCGCCGCCCGTGCACTAGCCGCACCTAGCGCCCATCGCTAACCGAAGAGCCTTAAATGACCGACTATAAAGCCACGCTAAACCTTCCGGACACCGCCTTCCCAATGAAGGCCGGCCTGCCACAGCGCGAACCGCAGATCCTGCAGCGCTGGGACAGTATTGGCCTGTACGGAAAGTTGCGCGAAATTGGCAAGGATCGTCCGAAATTCGTCCTGCACGACGGCCCTCCTTATGCCAACGGCACCATTCACATCGGTCACGCGCTGAACAAGATTCTCAAGGACATGATCCTGCGTTCGAAGACCCTGTCGGGCTTCGACGCGCCGTATGTCCCGGGTTGGGATTGCCACGGCCTGCCGATCGAACACAAAGTCGAAGTGACCTACGGCAAGAACCTGGGCGCGGATAAAACCCGCGAACTGTGCCGTGCCTACGCCACCGAGCAGATCGAAGGGCAGAAGTCCGAATTCATCCGCCTGGGTGTCCTGGGCGAGTGGGACAACCCTTACAAAACCATGAATTTCAAGAACGAGGCCGGTGAAATCCGCGCCCTGGCCGAAATCGTCAAGGGCGGTTTCGTGTTCAAGGGCCTCAAGCCCGTGAACTGGTGCTTCGACTGCGGCTCGGCCCTGGCCGAAGCGGAAGTCGAGTACGAAGACAAGAAGTCCTCGACCATCGACGTGGCCTTCCCGATTGCCGATGAGGCCAAGCTGGCCGAGGCCTTTGGCCTGGCATCGCTGGCCAAGCCGGCGGCCATCGTGATCTGGACCACCACGCCATGGACCATCCCGGCCAACCAGGCGCTGAACGTGCACCCCGAGTTCACCTACGCGCTGGTGGACGTTGGCGATCGCCTGCTGGTGCTGGCCGAAGAAATGGTCGAGCCGTGCCTGGCGCGTTACGAGCTGCAAGGTTCGGTGATCGCCACCACCACCGGCTCCGCGCTGGAACTGATCAACTTCCGTCATCCGTTCTACGACCGCCTGTCGCCGGTGTACCTGGCTGACTACGTCGAACTGGGTTCGGGTACTGGCATCGTTCACTGCTCGCCTGCCTACGGCGTGGACGACTTCGTGATCTGCAAGAAATACGGGCTGGTCAACGATGACATCATCAACCCGGTGCAGAGCAACGGCGTGTACGTGCCGTCGCTGGAGTTCTTCGGCGGCCAGTTCATCTTCAAGGCCGACCCTGCAATCATCGAAAAGCTGCGTGAAGTCGGTGCGCTGATGCAAACCGCCACCATCCAGCACAGCTACATGCACTGCTGGCGCCACAAGACCCCGTTGATCTACCGCGCGACCGCGCAGTGGTTTATCGGCATGGACAAAGAGCCGACCCGCGGCGAAACCCTGCGCATACGCTCGCTCAAGGCCGTCGAAGGCACCAAGTTCGTCCCGGCCTGGGGCCAGGCGCGCCTGCACTCGATGATCGCCAACCGTCCGGACTGGTGCATCTCCCGCCAGCGTAACTGGGGCGTGCCGATCCCGTTCTTCCTGAACAAGGAAAGCGGCGAACTGCACCCACGTACCGTCGAGCTCATGGAGCTCGTGGCCCAGCGCGTTGAACAGGAAGGCATCGAAGCCTGGTTCAAGATGGACGCTGCCGAGTTGCTCGGTGATGAAGCGCCGCAGTACGACAAGATCAGCGACACCCTCGACGTATGGTTCGACTCGGGCACCACCCACTGGCACGTGCTGCGCGGTTCGCACCCGATGGGCCACGAGACCGGCCCGCGTGCCGACCTGTACCTGGAAGGTTCGGACCAGCACCGTGGCTGGTTCCACTCGTCGCTGCTGACCGGTTGCGCCATCGACAACCACGCGCCGTACCGGGAGCTGTTGACCCACGGCTTCACCGTCGACGAAAACGGCCGCAAGATGTCCAAGTCGTTGAAGAATGTGATCGAGCCGAAAAAGATCAACGACACCCTGGGCGCCGACATCATGCGTCTGTGGGTCGCCTCGACCGATTACTCGGGCGAGATCGCCGTCTCCGACCAGATCCTGGCCCGCAGCGCCGATGCCTACCGTCGCATCCGTAATACCGCGCGCTTCCTGCTGTCGAACCTGACCGGTTTCAACCCGGCCACCGACATCCTGCCGGCAGAGGACATGCTCGCCCTCGACCGTTGGGCCGTGGACCGCGCCCTGTTGCTGCAGCGCGAGTTGCAGGAACACTACGGCGAGTATCGCTTCTGGAATGTCTATTCCAAGATCCACAACTTCTGCGTGCAGGAGCTCGGTGGTTTCTACCTCGACATCATCAAGGACCGCCAGTACACCACCGGTGCCAACAGCAAGGCGCGCCGTTCGGCGCAGACCGCGCTGTACCACATCAGCGAAGCGCTGGTGCGCTGGATCGCACCGATCCTGGCGTTCACCGCCGACGAATTGTGGGAGTACCTGCCGGGCGAGCGTAACGAGTCCGTCATGCTCAACACCTGGTATGAAGGCTTGACCGAACTGCCGGCCGACTTCGAACTGGGTCGCGAGTATTGGGAAGGCGTGATGGCCGTGAAGGTTGCGGTGAACAAGGAGCTGGAAGTGCAGCGCGCGGCCAAGGCCGTGGGTGGCAACCTGCAAGCCGAAGTCACCCTGTTTGCCGAGGACGGCCTGACCGCCGACCTCGCCAAGCTGAGCAACGAACTGCGCTTTGTGTTGATCACCTCCACCGCAAGCCTGGCGCCTTTCGCCCAGGCTCCGGCAGATGCCGTGGCCACCGATGTACCGGGCCTGAAGCTCAAGGTGGTCAAGTCGGCCTTCCCTAAATGCGCCCGTTGCTGGCACTGCCGTGAAGATGTCGGCGTGAACCCCGAGCATCCGGAAATCTGCGGTCGTTGCGTCGATAACATCAGCGGTGAAGGCGAGGTTCGTCACTATGCCTAACTCTGCCAGTCGTTTCGGACGTCTGGGCTGGCTCGTATTGAGCGTGCTGGTGCTGGTCATCGACCAGGTCAGCAAGGCTCATTTCGAAGGCACCCTGGAAATGTTCCAGCAGATCGTGGTGATCCCGGATTACTTCAGTTGGACCCTGGCCTACAACACCGGTGCGGCCTTCAGCTTTCTCGCTGATGGCGGTGGCTGGCAGCGCTGGTTGTTCGCGCTGATCGCCGTGGTGGTCAGTGCGGTGCTGGTGGTCTGGCTCAAGCGCCTGGGCCGGGACGACACCTGGCTGGCCATCGCGCTGGCCCTGGTGCTGGGCGGCGCGCTGGGTAACCTGTACGACCGCGTTGCCCTGGGCCACGTGATCGATTTCATCCTGGTGCATTGGCAGAACCGCCATTACTTCCCGGCGTTCAACTTTGCCGACAGCGCTATCACCGTCGGCGCAATCATGCTGGCGCTGGACATGTTCAAGAGCAAGAAAACCGGAGAGACCGTCAATGACTGATCAGGTATTGGCTGAGCAACGCATCGGCCAGAACACGGAAGTCACTTTGCATTTCGCATTGCGCCTGGAGAATGGCGACACGGTCGACAGCACCTTCGACAAAGCCCCGGCGACCTTCAAGGTCGGTGACGGTAATCTGCTGCCGGGTTTTGAAGCGGCTTTGTTCGGCTTCAAGGCCGGCGACAAGCGCAACCTGCAGATCCTGCCGGAAAACGCCTTTGGCCAGCCCAACCCGCAAAACGTGCAGATCATCCCGCGTTCGCAGTTCGAAGGCATGGAGCTGTCGGAAGGCCTGCTGGTGATCTTCAATGACGCGGCGAATACGGAATTGCCCGGCGTGGTCAAAGCCTTCGATGACACGCAAGTGACCATCGACTTCAACCACCCGTTGTCCGGCAAGACACTGACCTTTGACGTCGAGATCATCAACGTCAAGGCGCTGGTCTAAAATGTGGGAGGGGGCTTGCTCCCCTCCCACCTTTGATCTCCATTATCTGTTGAGTCAGCGTTAATATTGACTCAATGTGGCTGCAAGACACGAGGCACAGCATGCAAATCAAACTCGCCAACCCCCGTGGCTTCTGTGCCGGTGTGGACCGGGCGATCGAAATCGTCAACCGCGCCCTGGAAGTCTTCGGCCCGCCGATTTACGTGCGGCATGAAGTCGTCCACAACAAGTTCGTGGTTGAAGATCTGCGTGCTCGCGGCGCCATCTTCGTCGAGGAACTCGACCAGGTGCCTGACGATGTCATCGTTATCTTCAGCGCCCACGGCGTTTCCCAGGCCGTGCGCACCGAAGCGTCCGGCCGTGGCCTGAAAGTATTCGATGCCACATGCCCGCTGGTGACCAAGGTGCACATCGAGGTGGCGCGCTACAGCCGTGATGGACGTGAATGCATTCTGATCGGCCACGCCGGTCATCCGGAAGTCGAAGGCACCATGGGCCAGTACGACGCCAGCAATGGCGGCGCCATCTACCTGGTGGAAGACGAAAAAGACGTCGCCAACCTGCAAGTGCAGAACCCGGAGCGCTTGGCGTTCGTTACCCAGACCACCTTGTCCATGGACGACACCAGCCGCGTTATCGATGCTCTGCGCACGCGATTCCCGGCCATTGGCGGCCCACGCAAGGACGACATCTGCTACGCCACGCAAAACCGCCAGGACGCGGTCAAGCAACTGGCCGATGAGTGCGATGTGGTGCTGGTGGTCGGCAGCCCCAACAGCTCCAACTCCAATCGCTTGCGTGAGCTGGCCGAGCGTATGGCGACACCGGCGTACCTGATCGACGGCGCCGAGGATATGCAGCGTAGCTGGTTCGACGGTGTCGAGCGCATCGGTATCACGGCGGGCGCCTCGGCCCCGGAAGTCCTGGTGCGTGGCGTCATCCAGCAATTGCACGCCTGGGGGGCCACCGGTGCCGATGAGTTGGCGGGGCGCGAAGAAAACATTACGTTTTCGATGCCCAAGGAACTGCGGGTGCGCTCGCTGCTCTGAACCCGCTTCGCTCAACCACGGCATAACGCCTGCTCGGTTTTGTCACTGCGCAGGCTGACGCGCCCACTTGGCGCCAGCACTATCTGATACAGGCTTTGTGCCTGCGTCGTGTCGCACACATGCACGGTGCCGGCACGAAACCCGCCGCCCGCAAACACCGGCTCCCCCAACGCGCTGAAACGTACCTGGCTGCTGACCGGGCCATTACCGGCCACCGGCACGCGCCCGCTGTCCTGTCGCTCCAATAGCACCGGATTCTCGTCATCCAGATGGCCGCGACCACTGATATCCAGGATCACCCGCCACCCTTGGCTCCAGTCTTGCCCGCGCGCATGGATGACCACTGCACGACTGCGTGCGATCGCCTCCGTGCGCGCATAACGCAGCCCGTCGGCCAGTGACCGGGCCACGCTTTGCTGCTGCTGCGATTCCAGCAAACCCTTGAAGCCGGGTATGGCCAGTTGCGCCAGAACGCCCGTGACGATCAGCCCCAGCAGTAATTCGATCAAGGTGAACCCTCGTTGTGTCATGTGCGTCCCTCCGTGGATGCGGTTGATCTTTAAGTGACAGGCATAGGTATAGCGGTTGCTCCCTGATGCTGAATGATGGCCTTTACGTCCAATGTATTTCCCTTTGTTCCGATAGCAGCAGCCGCCAAAAACCGGCGCTAGTCTTGGGGCGTACAGCAGGGTTCTGCTGTTTTTCTCCGGCCCTCGACATGGACGACGACGGTAATGCCTTTGTGCAGCAACACCTTATTTCTACGCGCAGTTCATCGACCTCAAGCCGGCATGACCCTGATCGAGGTACTGGTAGCTGTGCTGGTTCTGGCTATCGGACTGCTGGGGGCCGCGGCTCTCCAGCTCAACGCGCTCAAATACACCGACAATGCACGGATGACCAGCCAGGCCAGTTTCATTGCCTACGATATGCTCGATCGAATTCGCGCCAATGCCGGGGTCGATTACGCCTGGGCCCAAGCCGAACGCGCGCCGCCGAGCACCTCGACCGCCAGCGTGCGTGACCTGGACTTGCATGATTTCGAAGCCAATATCGTAGGTTTTGCCGGCGAAGACGCCAAAGGTGCCGTGGCGGTCAGCGGCAATGAAGTCACTATCAGCATCACGTGGGAAGACGTCAGGTTGGAGAGCAGCCTGGGTGCGCGGCAAACCTTCACCCTGAGCAGCCGTATCGCCAGTGGGCAAGGCCGATCGCAATGAACCGTCCCGCACGTGGTTTCGGGCTGGTGGAGTTGCTGCTGGCGCTGGCCGTCGGGCTGGTGCTGATCCTTGGCGCGAGCCAGGTGCTGATCGGTGCACGGCTGACCCAGGCCAGCCAGCAGGCCGCTACGGTGCTGCAGGATGATGCGCGATTCGTCCTGAACAAGCTGGTCCAGGATATTCGCCAGGCAGGCATGCTGGGATGTTTGGCCCCGGCGTTTATCGACAACGCCCCGGCGACCTTTGATCGGCCGATTGGCTGGCAAATGTCGGCAAGCGCAACGTCACTGACGCTGGTGACCGCCAATACCGGCGACGGTGCCGGCAAGCCAGACTGGACGGTAGTGTCCGACTGCAGGGATGCGGCACAGGCTTACGCCGGCACGCCGCCTGTGATCGCGCCCGGCCAGGTTCGGTTTGCCATACGAGAACTCACCTACACCCATGAGGCGGGGCAGTTGAAAATCAGTACGCCGTCGGCACCGGCCAAGGCGGTGCTGATAGATAACGTACGGGCCTTCGAGATCAGTTTCGGGGTAGCGGCCAGGCCTGAATCGACGGACGTGGCGCGCTACGACAGCCACCCGGCCGATGCATCGTTGATCCGCAGCGTGCGCGTGCGCATGACCCTGCAGGACCCGACCGGGCGCGTGAAGGATCAGGCCTATAGCGTCGTGGCCGCACTGCGCAACCGGCTGGAGTAGGGCGATGATCCTGAGTGGGGGGAGCCCTGTGCGCCAGGCGGGAATGGTATTGCTGATCAGCCTGGTCTTTCTGCTGTTGCTGTCACTGGTGGGGTTGTCATCCATGCAGGCCGCGATCTCTCAGCAGAAGGTCGCCGGTAGCCTGTGGCAACGTAATCAATCGTTCCAGACGGCCGAAAGTGGCCTGCGGCTGGGGGAGTCGGCAGTGCGCAGGGGCGGACCTGCGCTGCCACTTTGCCACTCGATCATCCACTGCGCGCCGCCCGCGGAGGCATTTTCGGTGGTTGGCCCTGGGCCAAATCCGGTCTCTGCGGTGAATTGGGTGGCGTTCAAGGACGGGGTATATGGCATTCAATCCCTGGGCGTGGGGATGGGCCAGGCGCATTTACCGCCGCTTATCCCGGCCGCGCTCTTTCGGGTGACGGCCGTGGGGCTGGGTGGCCAGTCGCGCACGGTGCTTGAGACGGTGTATGCGCGGGTGGGGGAGGGCGACGGCGCGCGGTTTCGGCGAGTCTTATGGCGGCAACTTCAATAAGGAGCAATTCAATGGGCATGGATAGCCAGGGCTTTACCCTGATCGAGCTGTTGATCGCGGTGGCGATCATCGCGTTGCTGGCCGGGATCGCTTACCCCGGATACACCGGCCAGGTAAAAAAGGTGTATCGGGTGCAAGTCGTCGCGCTGCTGAGCGAGCAGGCTCAACATCTGCAGCGTTTTTACACGCGCAACGGCACTTTTATTGATGCAGGCGGCGTCAGTACAGGCAATGATCACTATAGAATCAGCGCCGTATTGAACCCTCATGATTTTGTCTTGCTCGCCACGCCTGCCCCGCACTCAGTCATGGCGGACGACGCCTGCGGCCAATTCAGCTTGACCAGCACCGGTATGCGCAGCAATCCGGGAGCGGTGCCGCAAATGCCGCTCAAGGCATGCTGGGGGCAGTGATGAGAGTGCTGGATGAATGGGCGCCGGGCGCGCTTTTCCCTTTTTATCGGCTGGATCAAATGATGGCTAAGCAACAGCGAGTAGTGATTGTCGGCGGCGGCGTGATTGGTTTGTTGACGGCATACAACCTGGCGAACCGGGGGCAGGCCGTCATATTGCTGGAGCGCGGTGGGCTTGGGCAGGAGTCCTCATGGGCTGGCGGCGGGATTGTTTCGCCGTTGTATCCATGGCGCTATAGCCCGGCGGTGACCGCCTTGGCCCATTGGTCCCAGGATTTCTACCCGCAACTGGCACAACGGCTGTTCGCTGCGACCGGCGTCGATCCCGAGGTTCACACCACAGGTCTGTATTGGCTCGACCTGGATGACGAAGCCGATGCCCTGGCCTGGGCTGCGCGTGAGGGCAGGCCCTTGAGCAAAGTGGACGTATCGGCGGCCCATGATGCCGTTCCGGCGCTGGGCGGCGGATATTCGCAGGCGATCTTCATGGCCGATGTGGCCAATGTGCGCAACCCGCGCCTGGTCAAATCCCTCAAGGCGGCGTTGTCGGCGCTGCCCGATGTGACGATTTACGAGCAGTGCGAAGTCGATGGCTTTATTTTGCAGGGCGACACCGTGGTCGGCGTGAATACGAGCGCTGGCGCCATGACGGGTGATCAGGTCGTGCTCGCAGCGGGTGCCTGGAGCGGGGATTTGCTGGGAAAACTGGGCTTGGCACTGCCTGTTGAGCCGGTCAAGGGCCAGATGATCCTCTACAAATGCGCGTCTGACTTCTTGTCGAGCATGGTCCTGGCTAAAGGGCGCTATGCGATCCCGCGGCGGGATGGGCATATTTTGATTGGCAGCACCCTGGAGCATGAGGGATTCGACAAAACGCCGACGATAAGCGCGCTGGAAAGTCTCAAGGCCTCGGCGGTGGAACTGCTTCCCGCCCTGGCGGACGCCGAGGTGGTGGGGCACTGGGCGGGGTTGCGGCCCGGCTCGCCGGAAGGTATCCCGTATATCGGCGAGGTACCCGGCTTCAACGGCTTGTGGCTCAATTGCGGGCATTACCGCAATGGCCTGGTGCTTGCCCCGGCGTCCTGCCAGCTATTTGCCGACTTGCTGCTGGGGCATGCGCCGATCATCGACCCTGCACCTTACGCGCCCGCCGGTCGAGTCAGCGCTGGATAGACTTCGGCCCCTGCTGCAGATGCGCCTGGGTGCAATACCATTGCTGGCCCGAGCTCAGCGCCCGATCCTGCGGCACGTGCACGCCGCAATGGGCGCAACGTACCATCAAGGCGGCATTGGGTTCGCCGGTGCGCGGTTGTCTGGCGGCAGGGTTTTTGAATTTGCGCCAGAGCCATACCGCGGCGGCAATGACGGCGATCCAGAACAATAGACGAAGCATGATGGGCAGTTTCTCGGTAAGGAATGCGCCAGTTTAGCCAAGGTGGCCATGGGCGCACAGCGCAATAAATACTCGCCCATGAAAAAGGGAGCTCCTGAGAGCTCCCTTTTTGCGTTGCGTCGAACGGTCAGTCGAACACGCCGAAGGTCATGTAGCTGAACCACGAGCGGTCCTGGTTGTTACCCAGGGCTTGCGGCTCTTCTTCTTCGATCACGTCGCCGTTCTCGTCGTGCGGCTTGAGGTCCGAAGGAATCGCGTCCTTGGCATCCTGGTACTGCTTGATCACGTCCTGGTTGGCGCGTGTTTCGCCTGGCGGCAGCGGCGGACGGGACTCAATCAGGCCCAGGGTGTACTTGCTCAGCCACGAACGGTTGTCGGCTTCGTCAACCTGAGGCACGAACTGGCCGTCTTTCAGGCTCGGGTGGTCCGGGTAGTTGAGCTTCAGGGTTTCCAGGCTGGTGGTCGCCAGCTGATCCAGGTGCAAGCGCTGGTAAGCCTCGGTCATCACGGCCAGGCCGTCACCCACGGAAGGGGTCTCCTGGAAGTTCTCCACCACATAGCGGCCACGGTTGGCAGCAGCCACGTACGCCTGACGGGTCAGGTAGTAATGGGCCACGTGGATCTCGTAGGAAGCCAGCAGGTTGCGCAGGTAGATCATGCGCTGCTTGGCGTCCGGCGAGTAGCGGCTGTTCGGGTAGCGGCTGGTCAGCTGGGCGAACTCGTTGTAGGAGTCGCGTGCCGCGCCCGGGTCGCGCTTGGTCATGTCCAGCGGCAGGAAGCGCGCCAGCAGGCCAACGTCCTGGTCGAACGAGGTCAGGCCCTTCATATAGTAGGCGTAGTCCACGTTCGGATGCTGCGGATGCAGGCGGATAAAACGCTCGGCAGCGGACTTGGCAGCTTCCGGCTCGGCGTTCTTATAGTTGGCGTAGATCAGCTCGAGCTGGGCCTGATCGGCATAGCGTCCGAACGGATACCGCGACTCCAGTGCCTTGAGCTTAGCGGTGGCGCTGGTGTAGCTATTGTTATCCAGGTCTGTCTGAGCTTGCTGGTAAAGCTCGACTTCGCTCAGGTTTTCGTCGACGACGTCCTTGGTTGACGAGCAAGCAGCAGTCATGGCGAGGATGGCGATCAGCAGCAGGTGTTTCACTTGCATGGCGGCTTGCGTCCCTATGACGGCCGCTGTCTTGGGCGGGGCCGTCCTGTTATGATGAGCGCCCCGTTGAAAGCCTCGGGGCAAAAGACGCCGTATTTAACCACAAGCGCGCAGCCGAAACCAAAGGCTGTGCCACGCCTAGTCTGAGCATGTCCGATAAAATTGAACTTCGCGCAGAGGTGCCGTCCGAATTGGGCGGCCAACGCCTCGATCAAGTCGCCGCACAATTATTCGCTGAGCACTCGCGCTCGCGCCTTTCCGCCTGGATCAAAGACGGCCGCCTGACTGTGGATGGAGCGGTTATCCGCCCGCGAGACACAGTGCATGGCGGTGCGATTCTTGAGCTGACTGCCGAGCAGGAAGCCCAGGGAGAATGGGTCGCCCAGGACATCGAGCTGGATATCGTCTATGAAGACGATGACATCCTGGTCATCAACAAACCCGCAGGCCTGGTGGTTCACCCGGCGGCCGGGCACGCTGATGGCACCTTGCTCAATGCCCTGTTGCACCACGTGCCGGACATCATCAACGTGCCGCGCTGCGGCATCGTGCACCGTCTGGACAAGGACACCACCGGCTTGATGGTGGTGGCCAAGACCATTCAGGCGCAGACGCAACTTGTTACTCAATTGCAGAGTCGCAGCGTCAGCCGGATCTACGAATGCATCGTGATCGGCGTCGTGGTGGCCGGTGGCAAGATCAATGCACCCATTGGTCGCCACGGCCAGCAGCGCCAGCGCATGGCGGTGATGGAGGGCGGCAAGCAGGCCGTCAGCCACTATCGCGTGCTGGAGCGTTTCCGTTCCCACACCCATGTGCGGGTCAAGCTGGAAACCGGTCGAACTCACCAGATCCGCGTGCACATGGCCCACATCAACTTCCCGTTGGTCGGCGATCCGGCCTACGGTGGTCGCTTCCGCATTCCGCCTGCGGCCAGCCAGACCATGGTCGAATCGCTCAAGACGTTCCCGCGCCAGGCACTGCATGCACGCTTCCTGGAGCTGGATCATCCGACGAGCGGTCAGCGTATGAGCTGGGAATCGCCGCTTCCGGACGATCTGGTCTGGCTGTTGTCGCTGCTCAAGCAGGATCGCGAGGCGTTTGTCGGATGAGTGACTGGCTGATACCTGACTGGCCCGCGCCGTCTCAGGTCAAAGCCTGCGTCACCACCCGTGCGGGCGGTGTCAGTGAAGAGCCGTTCGACAGCCTCAACCTGGGCGACCATGTGGAGGACAGCCTTGAGGCCGTCCTGGAAAATCGTCGTCGCCTTACCGCAGCGTTCGATATCCAGCCGGCCTGGTTGCGCCAGGTCCACGGCACTACGGTGGTCGAGGCCGATCCGGGCCGGATCGCCGAAGCCGATGGCAGTTGGACCAGCACACCGGGCATCGCCTGCACCGCCATGACGGCCGATTGCCTGCCTGCATTGTTCTGCAATCGAGCGGGCGCCCGTGTTGCGGCGGCTCATGCCGGTTGGCGTGGGTTGGCGGCAGGGGTGCTGGAGGCGGCGCTCGAAAGCCTTGAGAGCCCGCCCGCCGACGTTCTGGTCTGGCTCGGTCCAGCCATCGGCCCGCAGGCCTTTGAAGTCGGTCCCGAGGTGCGTGAAGCGTTCATGCAGCAACTGCCGGCAACTGCCCAAGCCTTTGTTCCCAGCCGTAATCCCGGCAAGTTCATGGCCGACATCTATCAACTTGCACGCCTGCGCCTTGCCGTGCGGGGTGTCACCGCTGTCTACGGTGGCGGCTACTGCACCGTGACCGACCCGCGTTTCTTTTCCTATCGACGCAGCCCGCGTACGGGCCGATTCGCCTCCCTTGTCTGGCTTGACCGCTAGACTGTCCTGATCTGTATCAACCATCCACTGCTTGAATCCCGCAGAATCCACCCCATCTATAGGGGTATCTGGCAGGTTTCTTCATTCAGGATGTGTTTGTTCATAGCTCCGGCCTGCTCAAAAGGAAGGTGACTAATGCGTATTGATCGTTTAACCAGCAAATTGCAGTTGGCCTTATCGGACTCCCAGTCCCTGGCCGTCGGTCTCGACCACCCGGCGATTGAACCGGCGCACTTGATGCAGGCGCTCCTCGAGCAGCAAGGTGGTTCTATCAAACCCTTGTTGATGCAGGTGGGCTTTGACGTCAACAGCCTGCGCAAGGAGTTGAGCAAAGAGCTCGACCAACTGCCGAAAATCCAGAATCCCACCGGCGACGTGAATATGTCGCAGGACCTGGCGCGGCTGCTGAATCAGGCCGACCGCCTGGCCCAGCAGAAAGGTGACCAGTTCATCTCCAGCGAACTGGTGCTGCTCGCCGCCATGGACGACAACAGCAAGCTCGGCAAGTTGTTGCTGGGCCAGGGCGTAAGCAAGAAAGCCCTGGAAAACGCCATCAACAACCTGCGTGGCGGCGAGGCGGTGAATGACCCCAATCACGAGGAATCGCGCCAGGCCTTGGATAAATATACCGTTGACCTGACCAAGCGCGCCGAAGAGGGCAAGCTTGACCCGGTCATCGGCCGTGACGACGAAATCCGTCGCACTATCCAAGTGCTGCAGCGTCGCACCAAGAACAACCCGGTGCTGATCGGTGAGCCTGGCGTGGGTAAAACCGCCATCGCCGAGGGCCTGGCCCAGCGCATTATCAATGGTGAAGTGCCGGACGGGCTCAAGGGCAAGCGCCTGCTGTCCCTGGACATGGGCTCGTTGATCGCCGGCGCCAAGTTCCGTGGCGAGTTCGAAGAGCGCCTGAAATCCCTGCTTAATGAATTGTCCAAGCAGGAAGGGCAGATCATTCTGTTTATCGACGAACTGCACACCATGGTCGGCGCGGGCAAGGGCGAGGGGTCCATGGATGCCGGCAACATGCTCAAGCCTGCCCTGGCGCGAGGCGAGTTGCATTGCGTCGGTGCGACCACGCTTAACGAGTACCGCCAGTACATAGAAAAGGATGCGGCGCTTGAGCGACGTTTCCAGAAGGTCCTGGTGGAAGAGCCCAGCGAAGAAGACACCATCGCCATCCTGCGTGGCCTGAAAGAGCGCTACGAGGTTCACCATAAAGTCGCGATTACCGACGGTGCGATCATTGCGGCGGCCAAGCTGAGCCATCGCTATATCACTGATCGCCAGTTGCCCGACAAGGCCATCGACCTGATCGACGAAGCGGCCAGCCGCATCCGTATGGAGATCGATTCCAAGCCGGAAGTGCTCGACCGCCTGGACCGTCGCCTGATTCAACTGAAGGTCGAATCCCAGGCGTTGAAAAAAGAAGAGGATGACGCGGCGAAGAAACGCCTGGAGAAACTCCAGGAAGAAATCGTGCGCCTGGAACGCGAGTATTCGGACCTCGAGGAAATCTGGACTTCGGAGAAAGCCGAGGTGCAGGGCTCTGCGCAGATCCAGCAGAAGATCGAGCAATCACGCCAGGAACTGGAAGCCGCGCGCCGTAAAGGCGACCTGAACCGCATGGCCGAGTTGCAGTACGGGGTAATCCCGGACCTGGAACGCAGCCTGCAGATGGTCGACCAGCATGGCCACAGCGAGAATCAGTTGCTGCGCAGCAAGGTGACCGAGGAAGAAATTGCCGAGGTGGTCTCCAAGTGGACCGGTATTCCAGTGTCGAAGATGCTTGAAGGCGAACGCGACAAGCTGCTGAAGATGGAGAGCCTGCTGCATCAGCGCGTGATCGGTCAGGAAGAGGCGGTGGTGGCGGTGTCCAACGCGGT
Source organism: Pseudomonas sp. 24 E 13 (assembly GCF_900004715.1). NCBI lineage: Bacteria > Pseudomonadati > Pseudomonadota > Gammaproteobacteria > Pseudomonadales > Pseudomonadaceae > Pseudomonas > Pseudomonas sp. 24 E 13. The sequence goes on along the minus strand of NZ_CVTO01000102.1, from coordinate 91,616 downwards.
GCGGCGTTCCCGCGCCGGGTTGTCCGACCCGAATCGCCCGAGTGGTTCGTTCATGTTCCTTGGGCCTACCGGCGTGGGTAAGACCGAGCTGTGCAAAGCCCTGGCTGAATTTCTGTTCGATACCGAAGAGGCCATGGTGCGCATCGACATGTCCGAGTTCATGGAGAAACACTCGGTGGCTCGCCTGATCGGCGCCCCACCAGGCTACGTGGGCTATGAGGAGGGCGGTTACCTGACCGAAGCCGTACGGCGCAAGCCCTACTCGGTGATCCTGCTGGATGAGGTCGAGAAGGCGCACCCGGATGTGTTCAACATCCTGCTGCAAGTGCTGGAGGATGGTCGCCTGACCGACAGCCACGGACGCACGGTGGATTTTCGCAACACGGTGATCGTGATGACCTCCAACCTGGGCTCGTCGCAGATCCAGGAGCTGGTGGGCGATCGCGAGGCACAGCGGGCCGCTGTCATGGACGCGCTGACCACCCACTTCCGGCCGGAATTTATCAACCGGGTGGACGAAGTGGTGATCTTCGAGCCGTTGGCGCGGGATCAGATAGCCGGCATTACCGAGATCCAGCTCGGACGCCTGCGAGCACGTCTGGCCGAGCGCGAGCTGGCCCTGGAGCTGAGCAGCGAGGCGTTGGACAAGCTGATTGCGGTGGGCTACGACCCGGTATACGGCGCGCGGCCGTTGAAGCGTGCGATCCAGCGCTGGATCGAGAACCCGCTGGCACAGCTGATCCTGTCGGGCAGCTTTATGCCGGGCACCAGCGTCGAGGCGACGGTGGAGAACGACGAAATCGTCTTCCATTAAGCCCTGCGGCCAGTGCGATAAGAGGAGGCCCCGCATTGCGGGGCCTTTTTTTTCGATAGGGCGTTGAACTGTAAGGCAAAGGCTTGTAAAGTGCGCCCCGCAGCAACGTCAGCCCACGGGTTTCTTCTCCCCAAGAAGAAATCAGAAAGAAGCGCAAATCATTGTCTTAAAAGCAATTTAAAGGGTTGACAGGGGTTTTTAAGATTGTAGAATAGCGCGCCTCAGAGACGCTAACGTAGCGATACGGACAGGGTCGAAGAGAAGCTACACAGCGGTAAATGTTGTAGTTTGAAATATGTTGTACTTTGAAATATGTTGTACTTTGAAATATGTTGTACTTTGAAATATGTTGTACTTTGAAATATATAGTTCCGTGATAGCTCAGTCGGTAGAGCAAATGACTGTTAATCATTGGGTCCCAGGTTCGAGTCCTGGTCACGGAGCCAATTTCAAACCGGGGTATAGCGCAGTCCGGTAGCGCGCCTGCTTTGGGAGCAGGATGTCGGGAGTTCGAATCCCCCTACCCCGACCATATTTGGGTCGTTAGCTCAGTTGGTAGAGCAGTTGGCTTTTAACCAATTGGTCGTAGGTTCGAATCCCACACGACCCACCATTTTTGAGACCAGTTCACGCTGGAATCAGATCTTAAGATCAGAGGCCAAAAGCGCTGATCGAAGAAGGCGACTGAAAGGTCGCCTTTTTATTACCGGGGTATAGCGCAGTCCGGTAGCGCGCCTGCTTTGGGAGCAGGATGTCGGGAGTTCGAATCCCCCTACCCCGACCATATTAAAAATCCTCGTATCGAAAGATACGGGGATTTTTTTTGCCTGCGTGAAACTCAGGACCGATTGAAACACTGTGGGAGGGGCGGTGCGACGATTCGACCCGCCCCCGATTACACCAGAAGAACTACCTGTGATGCTTGCCCGCCAAACGCTATCGCAGCAACCCCGATAGCAAAATACGAAAGCTGGCGATTGCCTGTGTCGATGCCTTGTGTGGATCCGCCGCGCCAGCGATCCACAGAGAAGCATTCAACGCTGCACCATTGACCAGATAGGCAGTGGCCTGTGCATCTACCGGTTTGACCACGTTCTGGTCGATCAACGCTTGAATGCTACGCATAGTGCTGGCCAGGCAGGCGCTCTGGCTGGCCGTCCGCGCCGGATCGCCAAGGACCGCAGGGCCATCCAGCAGAACGATACGTTGAATTTCCGGGTTAAGTGCCAGCTTGATCCATTCGACACTTTCCTCTACGAACCCCTCCCAAGGCGTACTGGCCTGTTCTACAACTGCACGCAGGTGCGCAGAGGACTCTTCGTCTATCTGGGCAATAACGGCTTCCAGCAGGCCTTTCTTACCGCCGAAGTGGTGGTAGAGCGCACCGCGTGTCAGTTCGGCATCCGCTGTCAGATCCTCCATGGCGGTCTCGGCGTAGCCCTTTTCTGCAAAGGCTTTGCGGGCTGCAGCGATCAACTTGCTGCGTGTTGACGCAATCATATCCGCACGTTTTTGTCGCGCCATCAGGCTCTCCTTATCAATCACGGGTGCATTGACATGCAGTGCGTATGTTAATACATTAATTACATACACTTTGTATGTGAGTGCGGCGAAAGCTGCCCACCGGATCATTTGGTCAACCTGAGCGGGAGAAATGTAATGACAACGCTATCGAATCAGCAGGTCGTGCTGGCGGCGCGCCCGGATGGGGACCTGAAGCCATCCGACCTTCGCCTTGAAGATGTCGCAGTACCCATACCAGGCGAGCGCGAAGTTCTGCTGGAGACCATTTACCTCTCCATTGACCCCTATATGCGCTGGTGGATGAGGGCGGAAAAATCCTATAACGAGCCTATCGAGATCGACCAGGTCATCGTCGGCGCCACGGTGTCCCGGGTGAGGGAGTCCCATCATCCTGATTGGCCAGTCGGTGCGTGGGTATTGGCTTTTTCCGGGTGGAAACGCTTTGCCATTTCAGATGGCAGCGACCTGCGTCAACTTGATCCAGACCTGGCACCGCCTTCCACCGCATTGGGCGTACTGGGAATGACAGGTTTCACGGCCTATGCGGGTTTGCGCAACATTGGCAAGCCCAATCCCGGTGAAACCGTAGTGGTTGCTGCTGCGAGTGGCGCGGTCGGCTCTATGGTCGGACAAATCGCCCGCCTGCGTGGCGCTCGAGCGGTAGGCATTACTACCGGTGCGAAAAAGCTCGCCTACCTGAAGGACGAGCTGCATTTCGATGCAGTCGCCGATTACAACGCGCCGGACTTTGCAGAACAACTGGCCAACGCCTGCCCGGACGGCATTGATGTGTACTTTGAAAGCGTCGGCGGAAAAATCTGGGATGCTGTACTGCCGCTCTTGAATACTTACGCTCGCGTTCCTGTCTGCGGGATTATTTCTCAATACGAGAAACCGTCCGGCGCTCAGGAAAGCATTGATCGTCTATCCAATACGATGGCGCAGATAATGAGCAAGAGCCTTACTCTGCGCGGTTTCATCCAGACGGAATACGCTGAAGAGCAAATGGCAGATTTTCTCGAGGAGGCGGTCCAGTGGATCGCCGACGGCAAGTTGAGTTATCGCGAGCAGATTACCCATGGGTTGCATACAGCGCCGCAAGCCTTGATTGACCAACTCAAGGGACGTAATTTTGGTAAAACGATTGTTCAGCTAGGCGAGCCATAACGTGCCCGCCAATGGAGTGATGGGCTGCGTAATTCTTTTTCAAAACGTCCAGTGTTTTGAAGGGAAGCATCCAGGATGGGAAGTTGCAGATAACAGCTTGGCGGTATAGAGCGCCTTAAGGACAGCGATATGATCCGGTTAGCCGAAGCAAGTGATGAGTTCGAGATCAGGCATTGCGCTGAACAAGCCTACGCGCGTTATGTGCCCGTGATCGGGCGCAAGCCAGCCCCGATGATCGCCGATTTCATCACGCAGATAGCGGCCGGAGTGGTCTATGTTGCGCTTGACGATCAAGCCAGGTTTCAGGGCTTTATTGTGTTCTATGTCAAGGACGGGTATTGCCTATTGGAGAACGTGGCAGTCCTCCCGAGCGCAGCCGGGCGGGGGGTTGGAAGGGCGCTGATCAGCTTTTGTGAAAAAACCGCCAGCGCGCGCGGTGTGAACGCCGTTCATCTCTATACCAATGCGAAGATGGCAGACAACCTCTCGATATATCCCAAGCTTGGTTATGTAAAAGTAGCTGAGCGCACGGAGTATGGTTTCGATCGCGTTTACTTCGAAAAAAGCCTTACATAACTAGGCGCGTCTTGCCTGAGGCTGGTTCAGATGGCGATTCTGCGCGAGGTAGGTGGGGGCTTCACCGCCGTCTGTAGGAGCGAGCAAGCTCGCTCCTACCCCATTTGTTTTATCTTGTCAGTGCAGTTTCAGGCGCGGCTCGGTGCCGCGTCCGATCTTGCTGCCCAGCATCAGCATCGCCGTGCGGAAAAAGCCATACAGCGCCATCTGGTGCATACGGTACAGCGACACGTAGAACATCCGCGCCAGCCAGCCCTCGAGCATCACACTGCCGGTCAGGTTACCCATCAAGTTACCCACGGCGGAAAAGCGCGACAGCGAGATCAGCGAGCCGTAGTCGGTGTATGTGTAGGTCGGCAGCTCCTTGCCTTCAATCCGCAGCTTCAGCGACTTGGCGAGCAATGAAGCCTGTTGGTGAGCGGCTTGCGCGCGTGGCGGCACATTGCGGTCGGTGCCTGGTTGCGGGCAGGCGGCGCAATCGCCAAAGGCAAAGATGTTTTCGTCGCGGGTGGTCTGCAGCGTCGGCAACACCTGCAGCTGGTTGATGCGGTTGGTCTCCAGGCCATCGATGTCCTTGAGAAAACCCGGTGCGCGGATCCCGGCAGCCCAGACTTTGAGGCTGGCCGGAATCACCTGGCCGCTGCTGGTGATCAGCGCGTCGGCGGTCACTTCGCTGACGGCCGAGTTGGTCAGCACGGTCACTCCGAGTTTCTCCAGAGTCTTGTGCACCGGCCCGCCAATCCGCTCCGGCAGCGCGGGCAATACCCGTGGGCCGGCTTCGATCAGGGTGATGTGCATGTTTTCCGGCTTGATGCGGTCCAGGCCATACGCCGCCAGCTCATGGGCGGCGTTATGCAGTTCGGCGGCCAGTTCAACACCGGTGGCGCCGGCGCCGACGATGGCGACGCTGATTTGTTCGACCGTGTCGGTCTGCCCGGCGTGGGCGCGCAGGTAATGGTTGAGCAACTGCTGATGAAAGCGCTCGGCCTGTTTACGGGTGTCGAGGAACAGGCAATGTTGCGCGGCGCCCTCGGTGCCGAAATCGTTCGTGGTGCTGCCCACTGCAATGACCAGGCTGTCGTAGCCCAGGACGCGCGCAGGCACCAGTTCCCGGCCTTCTTCGTCGAGGGTGGCGGCCAGTTGGATTTTCTTTTGTTCGCGGTCAAGCCCGCTCATACGCCCCAGTTGAAACTCGAAGTGGTTCCATTTTGCCTGGGCGACGTAATTGAGTTCGTCTTCCGAAGAGTTCAGCGAGCCGGCCGCCACTTCGTGCAGCAACGGCTTCCAGATATGCGTCAGGTTGGCGTCCACCAGCGTGATGCTGGCTTTGCCGCGTTTGCCCAGGGTCTTACCCAGGCGGGTCGCCAGCTCCAGGCCGCCGGCACCGCCGCCGACGACAATAATACGATGGGTCATGGGGATATCTCGCAAGGCTAAAAGAAATCGGAGCAGTTACCCCCGCGAGCGCCAGGCAGCTCATAGCGTCAGGTAACTCAAAAGGCGGCTCAGCAAACCGAGCCCGATCACCACCACCAGCACCACACCAAGGAGCAGCCACGGCCTGAAAGGCTTGCGCTCGACTCTGTGCTGGGAGAGTTGCAGGTACTCTTCGACATGCTGTTGGTCATCGGGTTTCAGGCGGCTGCTCATAAAGGCCTCGTCAGGTAGACGTTGCAAAAGGGCGTCACGTTACAGCCTGTGGATCAAAGGCTGATGCCCACATCGAACACTATGCTGCGGCCCAGGTTGTTGCGCAAGAAATCCGGCGCGTCCGGATGAGCGAACAGCACCCGCGCAAAGGTCGGCCCCACCAGTGACAGGGAGCGCCAGCCCTGGCGCAGATATTCGGTGGGCGGCGGAAAGTGGCTGTTGAGGTCCAGCACTTCGCGCTTGAGGCTGGCGAAGGCGATGAGGTCCAGCTCCCCCAGGTCCATGCCGCGTTCCTTGTAGTTGTGCGCTTTCTTGCGCAGTGTCGGTGCCAGGCGCAACAGGAACTCATGGGCGGGAATGCGTCTTGGCTTGGCTTCGCGACGCACCAGTTGGCTCAAGGAGAAAGCGCTGCGCCTGCGCAGCAATTCGTCGCGCCATTCGTCGTTCAGGCGGCGGCCTTCGTCCAATACAAAGAACACTTCAAAACTGGCGTCGCGAAACAGCACGTCCGGCGGCTCGGTGCCTGCGGCGTGGAACTCTTCGGCGCGATAGGGCACGTTCAAGCCTTGCAGCAGGCGCTGGCAGACCCAACGCTCACGCTCCCATTTGCGGGCATTGGACAGGAATGCGTTGGCTTGTTCGGCTGCTACGGTGAGCAAGCGCAAATAATCTGAGTCATCCATCTGCCTAGCTTAGCGTTCAAATGATGACCGCAGGAAGACTCGCTACGACACTGGAGACGTCTGGGAGGCGATGTCCCAGCTGCGCGGCGATGGTGCGGCGCATTGGCGCAAGTATTCAGGCGCTACATCATGCACTTAAACAGTGCGCGAAGTTGCATGAGAGATAAAAGACTGCCACGAATATCGCATAACGGCGTCCAGGCGTTTGCTATCAAGTGAATTTGGGTAAGTCTAGGCAACACAGGCGGCTTGGGTTAGAGTCGAAACAGTGAATTTTCTATGGATAGATAAGAAGCGCCCCATGAAGACCCCGCCACTTAATGCTGTAAAAGCGTTTGAAGCAGTCTCCCGGCATTTAAGTGTAACTAAGGCCGCAGTGGAGCTATGCGTCACTCAAGGGGCCGCCAGCCAGCAGATCAAGAACCTTGAAAACTACGTAAACTGCCCACTGTTCATTAGGGATGCCAAGGGCCTGACGCTGACTGACGCCGGACAGCGGCTCGCTGGCGTTGCGCAGAAAGCACTGGGCGAATTGGCCGCTGTCGCCGAAGAAATTATCGGGACTCAAAGGACCACTCTTTCTATCTCCGCCCCGCCTTCATTTGCCGTTAAGTGGCTCATTCCAAATTTAAACAAGTTTTACGAACAACATGTGGATCTCAATGTTGTGATTGATGCGTCTTGCGAAGTGAGGAGTTTTCGCAGCGATGGTATCGATGCGTCCATCAGGTTCGGCAAGGGTGAGAATCCTCCACCCAACAGCACGGTGCTCGGCTGTTCGGATATTATTATTGTTGGAAGCCCTGCCTATATAAATAAATCACCGGCGATCAATCATTACGCCGATCTGTATGATCACAAGTTAATCAGTTACGAATCAAAAACTGAAGACCACAGGAAACTTCATAAAAGCTGGAGGGGCGTCTTCAGTGAGCTAGGTTTATCCCTGGACCTCAGCAAGACTGCGTTGATCTTTACCGAGGGGCATATGGCGTTAACGGCGGCCATTCATGGACAAGGATTGGCGTTAATAGAATCCATCCTGGTCGAACATGAGTTACGCAGCGGTCAGTTGGAAAAAGTCTTGGGCACTCGCTTTTCCGGCGATAATTGCTATACCTTTCTGAAACCTGAGTACTCTCAGAAAATGCAGGCACTGGAAAAGTTTGAAGCCTGGTTGACCCATTCACTCGCCGGTTCGCTAAGAAGCTTGTAAAACTTGGGCCGCAGCGCAGACTATTAGCCACCCGGTTCGCTGCTGTTTGCCCTTTAGTAAATCTAATACCCCCTGAAGAAATACTCCATCGACTCTGTTCCAAGAGTCTCGTATTTTTTGAAACAGACGTAGGCTTGATTAAATAGCCTTTGACTCATCTCCGTGATCGCCCGAAGCAAATTGTGTCAACAGTGTGCGGGTATTCATGCCGTACACGCACATTCCTCTATTTAAAAATAACGTTCGGCGGTTTCGTCGAATCAATAAATAAACAGCATTTGGCGCCCGCCTGATTCTGAATCAACTTTCCAAACCTATAGGAGCGACACCGTGGCACAACGAGCAACCATTATCCTCTCGGAGGAAAATATCGGTCAAATCGCCGCCGCAGTCGGCCTCGACACCTTAATGGACGAAACGATTGCCAGGTTACGTCAGGCGCTTACGCTTTTTGGCAATGGTGAAGTGGAGATCCAGCCGCGTACCGGGTTTGTCTATGAAACGCCGGAAATGGGCCTGATTGAATTCATGCCTGCTTACCGACGCGATAAGAACGTTGCGCTCAAAGTGGTTGGCTACCACCCGGGCAATCCCTTCAATCGTGGCATGCCGACGGTCATGGCGACCAACTCCTTATACGACGTCAGGGACGGTCACCTTATCGCTGTAGTTGACGGCGTATTCGCGACAGCGGTGCGGACGGGTGCGTCATCGGCCGTTGCGTCAAAATTGCTGGCTCACCCTGAAAGTAAAACTCTGGGGCTGATTGGCGCAGGCGCCATGGCCGTGACCCAGGCCCATGCGCTGAGTCGAATCTATGATTTTGATGCGGTCTTGGTACACGACATAGATCCGAGCGTAGAGGCTACGTTCGCCAAGCGCGTCGCCGCCTTGGGCATCACCCCGACCATTGTTTCCAAGGAAAGGGTTCTGGCCGAGTCCGACATCATTTGCGTGGCGACCTCCATCGGGCTTGATGCCGGGCCGGTTGTCCACGCGGGCGGCATGAAGCCGCATGTGCATATCAATGCCGTAGGGGCCGACACACCCAGAAAATATGAGCTATCGACGCAATTGCTGAAAAGCTCGTTCCTGGTGCCTGATTATCTGGAACAGGCGTTGAACGAGGGTGAGTGTCAGCAATTGACTGAAGAGGAATACGGTTGCATCGGTCCTGAATTACACAGGATCGTCAAAGCGCCGCAGGACTATGCGCATTACCAGATGAAGCCAACCATTTTCGACAGCACCGGCGTTTCGTTGGCGGATCAGATCATGACTGAAGTCTTGATCGACCAGGCGCAGGCGCTCGGACTGGGCCAACGCATTCTGATTGAAGCCGGATGTGATGACCCGATGAACCCTTACCGCTTTTCGAATTTCACCCACGGTCTGCATGTGGTTGAAAGCGCAGCACCCGATCGTTCCATAAAGTCAGCGTGAGTGAGAAAGGACAGGCCATGAGCAGCGTGCATGCAGTCGATCGAAAAACACTTTACGTCGCCGTCTGCTTTGGGCTCCTGTCAGCGCTCATCTGGGGCGCCTGGCCTGTCCTTTCCCGTTTTGGTGTGCAAAAAACGCTGTCGGCTTATGACATAGCCGCCCTGCGTTTCATGGTGGCCGGGCTGATCCTGCTGCCTTTTGTCCTGAAAAAAGGAACCGGAACCCTCGGTTTGCCGAAGACGCTGGTTCTTACGGTGGGCCAGGGTATTCCCCACGTACTGCTTGGCATCATCGGACTGGCTTATGCGCCCGCCGGACATGCCGGTGTGCTTATTCCCAGTGCGATGATTGCGGTTTCCACTCTCGGAGGCTGGTTCATACTGCGCGACCGCCCAGCGAAAGCCGTTCTCATCGGAATTCTGGTGGTCATGGCGGGGGCAATGCTCTCGGGCTGGCGGAGTATGACGGACAGTGGAGGGCAGGTCTGGCTGGGGGATCTGTTGTTTATTGCAGCCGGCGCGTTATGGGGGGTTTATACCATTGCTTCGCGCGCGTGGGATGTCGATGCCTTTCAGGCGACAGCGCTGGTATCCGTAGTATCCATGCTGCTGTACCTGCCTCTGTATGTTCTTTGGGGAACACCGGGCATTCTTGCTGCTCCGTTGTCCGAAATCGTGTTCCAGGGACTGTTTCAAGGCGTGTTTGCCGCCATTGTCGCGCTGCTGTTCTATACCAAGGCGGTGACCGTGCTGGGGGCGACACGCGGCTCCATTTTCGGTGGGCTGGTCCCGTGCATCGCCAGTGTGCTGGGAATCTTCGTCCTTTGCGAAGTGCCCAGCACACTTGAAGTCGTCGGCGTAATCCTGGCGAGCGCAGGGATGATCTATGTCTTCGGATATCGAAAATAACCTGTGCTTGAAGCAACGCCGTCAGCCATGGCGGACGGTCATTGACCGGCGCGGTTGAATGGCTTGAGCTCGCCGGACATGACCTTGCGATAAAACGTCCAATAATCCGGCTCGATCACCTCCATGCTGGCACGAGAGCAGTCATGTAGCGTCTGGCAACGCCCCATGGGTACGCTCGCCAGACTGTGGTGGGCGGTGTGCAGGTTGTTTGCGTTTGTATACCAACGGGCCAGCCAGGATGCCTCGATGCTTCGGGTGTTCCTGTTGAAGTTCGGTTCGGTGTAGGCATCCAGGCCGAAATGCTCCGGTAGTTCGATCAGGTAGTGGGCGGGCTCGGCGATCAGCACCATTGGGATGAGCCAGGCCAGTACCAAAAACCATGAGCCGGTCAATAAAGTGAAAGCGATCGCCGCAGCGACGATGAACAAATACGCACAATATTCCTGTCTCGTCTGCTTTTGCGCTTTGCTGTCTTCTACATCCTGCAGTGTTGCTCCGGTGATGCTTTTAAACATGAGCGCGCCCACGCGCATGAATCTGCCTGGATTGATGGCGGCACTTGCCAACTTCCAGGGGCTGTCCATGCCTTTTTCCGGGTAATTGAAAAACTCACTGTTTTGTGGAGTGCCCAGATGCCGGTGATGGCGAAGATGATGATATTTATAGTGGGAAAAAGAGTTGAGCATGAACAGGCCACAGATAAATCCCAATCCCCGGTTCAATTGTTGTGATTTAAAGGCGTGCCCATGCAGCAGTTCATGTTGCAGCTCGGTAAAGTGAGCGTAAACCAATCCCAGGATGATCATGCTTAAGGCTTTGGCGTACCAGGGCAGATCAACCGCGCCATTTTCTTCGAGCAGCAGTGCGGTCATGGCGAGTGCAATAATCAATGCCGCGTTGATATAAATGAGCGAGGTGCGTACCGGTGTTCGTCTCATCAGTGTGTTTTTTAAAGTCGTATCAAGTTTCGGTGCGCCGCGGTCACTCGCTAGCACGTGCTTATCGATCAAAAGCGGGTAAGTAATGCTGTCTGTCATAGATGCGCCCAGTACTCACAAGAGGTCTTGTTTTCCTGCTCCTTCGATTGGTTTAAAAGACCTCAAGGTTTTATTTGAAGGGGACAGCGGCTGCAATGCAGTAATACTACGGCTGGTATTAGTTTCTCTATCGATCAACAGCGCACTGCAGTGCCTGTTTTTTCCGTGCCAGCTTCTAAACGGTTTACTCGGCAACCCGAACGTTGGCGATGTAGACTGACTATCCGGCAATGACTCTGGACACAAGACGTTTATGCGCAGGATCGACGCAGCCAGGCCCATGAAAGGTCGCGAGTCGCTGAGGCAGGTGAAACGGTGATCGCCTCGACGGTACTGGCGCCGCAAACGCTCGGCATCGGCTGGTTGTTGTATGCCCCGCTGGTGATCTGGGCGATTGTGCGTGCGCCCTGGGTCGAACTGTTTGCCGACCGACGTCGCCAGCATTTGCTGTTCGGCACGGTGTTCGCGCTGTTCATGTTGTGGCTGGTGCGGCGGGATTTCGATACGGGCGTGTCGTACCACTTTATTGGCATGACCGCGGTGACCCTGTTGCTGGATTGGCCGCTCGCAATCGTCGGTGGGGTGGCCGCGCAGTTGGGGTTGGTATGGCTGGGGCGTCAGGACCTCGCCGCTGTCGGCGTCAATGGCCTGTTGTTGATTGGCCTTCCGGTACTCATCACTGAGCTTTGCGCGCGACTCGTGGAGCGGGCGCAACCGCGAAACCCCTTCGTGTATATCTTCTGTTCCGGTTTTTTCGCTGCGGCGCTGTCGGCGTTGCTTTGCCTGTTGGTCGGCCTGGGGTTGCTGTGGTTCGATGGTCGATTTGAAATGCCGCAATGGCTGGAGGATTTCGTCGGCTACCTGTGGCTGATCATCTTTCCCGAAGCGTTTATCAACGGCATGGTGATCAGTGCCCTGGTGGTGTTTTGCCCGGAATGGCTTGAGACTTTCAACCGCACCCGCTACCTCTCGGCGCCGTGGAAGGATGACGATTCAGCGCGTTGATCCAGATCAAAAAGGTGCCGAGCGCACAGGCCCATGCTCTGCGAAATTTCAGGAGCACCAATCATGAGTGTGTACGAATGGGCACGGCAGGAACTGCGCAGAAGCCAGGATGCCGCGCAGGAAATCGGTTTTGATCCAGGCCTGACCCTGCGCGCCATGCTCAGCGCGGTGGTGCAGCAGAGCAAGGGCGTTCGCAGCTTTGAAGACTTGGCCGACGAGTTGCAATACCTTGCGGAAAACCTCGACGACCAGCAGGAATATGCCTTTATGCGGCCTTAGTGGCGCGGCGGCAGGTCTTCGGAAAACAACTCGTCTTCGGCGTCCGGGGCTACCGGGATCTTGTGTTCTTCAGCGGCCCAGGCACCCAGGTCGATGAGTTTGCAACGGTCCGAGCAGAACGGCCGGTTGAGGTTGTCGGGTTTCCATTCCACGGGTGCACCGCAGGTTGGGCAGTCGACGGTCAAGGGTTGGCTCATGATCGGCCTCCACGCAAAGTAAGGTAAAAGTGGTGCAGTCGCTCGACCTCACCGTGCAGCCAGGCAAGGTCCTGGTCATTGACCAGTACGTCATCGGCATGGTTCAGGCGGTCTTCGCGGCTCGACTGGGCCTTGAGAATCGCCTGCACCTGTTGCTCGCTGATGCCGTCGCGCTGCAGGGTACGCTGAATCTGCAGGGATTGCGGCACGTCGATCACCAGGATGCGCTGGGTCATGCGGTATTGGCCGGACTCGATCAGCAGCGGTGACACCAGGATCGCGTAGGGCGACCGGGCGCGTGCCAGGTGATCGCGAATCTCGTCAGCGATCAGCGGGTGCAACAGGCCCTCGAGCCAGCGACGTTCTTCGGGTACTTCAAAAATCAATGTGCGCAACGCGGCGCGGTCCAGTTGGCCGTCCGCCTGCAGCACAGCGCTGCCGAAATGCTCGGCTATGCGCGCCAACGCCGGCCGGCCTGGCTCGACCACCCAGCGGGCGGCATGATCGGCATCGACCAGGTCGACACCCAGCGTGGTGAAGTGCTCGGCCGCAGCGCTTTTACCGCTGCCGATACCGCCTGTGAGGCCAAGAATCCAGGGTGTTGCAACAGGAGTGGTCATGTGAAACCGACAGACTGCAAATAGAAGTCGCTTATTTGACCACCCCAGAGCAATGCAATCCAGCCGGCAATTGCCAGGCAGGGTCCAAATGGCATGGGTGCCGACACGTGCGTCTTGCGCCAGCGCATCAGCAGCAACCCGGCAAACACGCCGAGCAGTGACGCCATCAGCAGCGTCATCGGCAGTATCTGCCAGCCGCCCCAGGCACCGAACAGCGCCAATAGCTTGAAGTCGCCATGGCCCATGCCATCCTTGCCGGTCACCAGCTTGAACAGCCAGAACACGCTCCACAGGCTCATGTAGCCCAGCACCGCGCCCCATAACGCATCGGGCAATGTTGCGAACAGGCCCAGACTGTTAAGGATAAGCCCCAGCCATAGCAGCGGCAGCACGAGGGCATCCGGCAGCAGTTGGTGATCTACATCAATCAGGCTCATGCCCAGCAACCCCCAACTCAGCAGCATCACCGCGCCCGCCTGCCAGCCAAAGCCGAAGTGCCAGGCTATGGTGGCGGATATCAGCGCACAGGCCAGTTCGGTGAACGGATAGCGCGCGCTGATGGATGCACGGCAACGGGCGCAACGCCCCTTGAGCATCAGGTAGCTGAGCAGGGGGATATTCTCCCAGGGGCGAATCGGTTGGTCGCAGTGTGGACAGCAGGAATTCGGGCGCATCAGGTTATAGACCGGCCCCGCCGGCGCGTCGGGCAGGCCGAGGATCTCACGGGCCTGTGCGCGCCATTCGCGCTCGAGCATCTTGGGCAGGCGCCACACCAGCACATTGATAAAACTGCCAACGATCAGCCCCAGCACCAGCGCCATGCCGACAAACGCCCAGGGCTGCTCGCCCGACAACGCGCTCAAAATGTCGAACCCAGTTGAAACACCGGCAGGTACATCGCAATCACCAACGCGCCGACGATGCTCCCCAGTACCACCATGATCAGCGGTTCCATCAAGCTTGTGAGGTTATCGACGAGGCTCTCTACGTCGGCCTCGTAATGGTTTGCGACCCTTTCCAGCATGTGGTCCAGGGTGCCGGACTCTTCGCCGATGGCCGTCATCTGGATCGCCATGCCTGGAAACAGGCCGCTGGCGGCCATGGACTGATTCAACTGCATGCCTGTGGATACATCGTGGCGCATATGTTCGATTGCCTGTTTGAAAGGGCCATTGCCGACGGCGCCGGCCACTGAGCCGAGCGCCTGCACCAGGGGAACACCTGCCGCAAAGGTGGTTGCAAGCGTGCGGGCGTAGCGGGCGACGGCAGCTTTGTTCAACAGTTTGCCTGCCAGGGGGACTTTCAACAAACCCGCCTCCAGCCGGTAGCGAAAACGCGCAGAACTACGGTAGGCGTGGCGCAGCCCGCCGATGAGCGTGCCCAGGCCCAGCGCCAGTATCCACCAGGCCTGTTGCAGAAAGTCGGAGAGGGCGATGACCCCCAGGGTGAAGCCGGGCAATTGGCTGTCGACTCCGGCAAACAGGTGCTGGAACTGCGGCACCACCTGTATCAACAGCACGGCGCTGACGAGGCCGGCCACCACCAGCACGGCAAGCGGGTAGGTCATGGCTTTCGTGATTCTGGTCTTGAGCCGTTGGCTTTTTTCCAGATGAATGGCCACGCGCTCCAGCAGTGTTTCCAGGGCTCCGGCCTGTTCGCCGGCGGCAATCAGGTGGCAGTACAGGTCATCGAAATAACGCGGATATTGGCGCAGCGTACCGGTCAGGCTGTTACCGGCGGCGACGTGTTGCTTCATACCCTTGACCAACTCGCGCAGTGTGCGGTTTTCGACGCCCTCGCCGATAATGTCGAAGGCTTGTAACAGCGGGATACCGGCCTTCAACAGCGTCGCCAGTTGGCGGGTGAAAAGGGCGATGTCAGCCGGCAGTATCGGCGCCGCCAGGCGTGGCAGGCCTGACGACCGCTTGCGCACATGTTCGGGGCAGATTCCTTGCTGGCGCAGTCGTGCCTTGACCCACGCAGGGTCATGCCCCGAGATTTTCCCGCACACCCTGCGGCCGTTGCGGTTGATGCCCTGCCAGGCGTAGATCGTCGAGGTGTCGTTCATGTCGCGTTCGCACATGCAGATTAAGAATTTACAGCTTAGCCAGCGGGCGGATACAGGCAGGCTGGCGTTGGCCGATAAAATGTCAGATTGTGCTTCTGGTATGCGATTGGCCGCGCAGGGATGAGTACACTGGCGCCGCTGCACAATACGGGGCGCAGGATGCGCCTTGTCATGGTTCTATTCTGGAGAGTGAAAGTGATGCATCAGAAAGGCTTTACCTTGATCGAGTTGTTGATCGTCGTGGCAATCATCGGCATTTTGGCCACGATTGGCTTGCCCATGTACACCAAGCACCAGGCCAAGGCCAAGTTCACCGCGGGGTTGGCCGAAATCAGCGCGTTGAAGGCCGGCTACGAAGATGTGATTAACCAGGGCACCGTACCCACGCTGCCGTTGATTGGCGGCAAGAGCCCCACCGCCAATTGCAAGGTCGATGTGACAGCAGATGTCGCCACGGGCAGCGGCTCCATCAGCTGTGAAATCGTTGATGCGCCTGCGCCCGTACTGGGCAAGACCATCACCTTGACGCGCAGCGCCACCAGCGGCTGGACCTGTGCAACCACGGCCGAGGCGCAATACGTCGCCAAGGGTTGTGGCGCCAACGGCGCATGACGTCTGGCGGGTGGTGAGCGAGCCGGTTGCCGCATGCCCAATGCGGTGCTAGCTTTAGCCCACCGCCCGTGTAGCTCAGCCGGTAGAGCAGCGCACTCGTAACGCGAAGGTCGCAGGTTCGATTCCTGTCTCGGGCACCAAGGCAACACTGTTTCACTGGCATGTTTCAAGGGCCCGTTTCAAAAGGCCTGTTTCAAAGGCACAGTTTTCAGATGATCCCAGAATGGTTCTGAAGGCCAGACGAGCCGGCATTCGCGCCTGCTCTTTCGTATCTGCGCAACCTTGATGACCCAGATGCATCCCCATTCCTCGATCTAAGAGAACGACATGACCACGACTGAGATGACCCAGGAAGTTCGGCACCAAGCAGCCCTCGACAAATACCTCGAGGCAACGCCGCAGCTCAAAGACGAGATCAAGGACCTGAGCGCTGACGACCAGCGTGATCAGATTCAGTGGGCATTCGAGGACGAGGCCGAGAGCCAGAATCTCCAGCCTTGGGAACTGACCCTCAAGTACACCTGCGCACCGGAAGAATTCGAAGCCGCACGCCTCGCCTTGCACAAGGAGGCCGCCGAAGTGCTGGGGGTCGAATGGGACGAGTATTGCGAGATGAATAATCTCGTAGTCTAAACGCTGCCGGTAGGAGCGAGCTTGCTCGCGAAAAACGTTAACGATAACGCGTGACATCCGAGTGCACGCGGCGTCGTTGAGTTTTTCGCGAGCAAGCTCGCTCCTACTGCCTAGGCTCTTTAGATACTCAGCCGCATCGACAAATCCACAGCCTTCACATCCTTGGTCATCGCACCAATGGAGATGTAATCCACGCCGGTCTCGGCAATGGGCAGCAGCGTGCTTTCATTGATCCCGCCGCTGGCTTCCAGCCTGGCCTTGCCCGCGTTCAGCCGCACGGCTTCGCGCATGTCGTCCAGGCTCAGCTCATCGAGCATGATGATGTCGGCACCCGCCGCCAGTGCTTCGCGTAACTCCTGCAGGCTTTCCACTTCGATCTCCACCGGCTTGCCGGGGGCGATTTTGTGGGCCGCGCTGATGGCCTGGGCAATGCCCCCGCACGCGGCGATATGGTTTTCCTTGATCAGGAAGGCGTCATACAGCCCGATGCGATGATTGTGGCAACCGCCGCAGGTCACCGCGTACTTCTGCGCCAGACGCAGGCCCGGCAACGTCTTGCGCGTGTCCAGCAGCTTGACCTGGGTGCTGGCGACGAAATCCGCCAGGTATCGGGCGCGGGTGGCGACACCTGACAGCATCTGCAGGAAATTCAGCGCACTGCGTTCACCGGTGAGCAGCGAGCGCGCCGGCCCTTCAAGGTGAAACAGCGGCTGGTTGGGACTGACGCGCTCACCGTCGGCCACCTGCCAATGCACGGCGACGCGGGGGTCCAGTTGGCGGAAGACCGTATCCACCCAGGCGGTCCCGGCAATCACGGCCGCATCGCGGGTAATGATCGTGGCCTTGGCCAGCCGTTCGGCCGGGATCAACTGTGCGGTGATATCACCACTGCCGATGTCTTCCAGGAGTGCGCGGCGCACGTTGGCTTCTATTTCGGCGGCGAGGTCGGCAAGACGCAGGTTCGGCATAACAGGCTCCACAGACTAAGTGCCGCGATTATAGGGGCTGTGTGAACTGGAACCCAGACGCGTCACTCATTTACCGCGCCGGGCAGAGTTTACTGGCGCAATGTCCATGATTTGCCGATAATCTCGCGCCTTGCAATTGGCGTCATAGCTTTGACGTCCTGATGGTGATCGGGTATTTGCAATGCCCAGCGGGTCAGGCCCCGTTCCTGCCCATCTCAACACCCGCCGTTTCAGGAGGCCAGGATGCACAATGACGGGAAGGTGGTGCCTATCAAGCAGGCACAGGCCACGCCATCGCCGCTCGCACGTCTGCCGGTGGTGGTGCTGCAGGTGCGTGACAAAGCGGCGCAACAGTTGCAACAGGGGTTGCAGGAACTGTTCGATAACGCCGACGACACCCTGTTTGAAATGGCCGACAAGGCCCGCAGCACGGTTGACCAGCATATTTTCTTTCAGGCCATGCGCGACCTGCGCCTCAAGCGCAAGAACTTCGAGCGCGTGTTCATGGAGCAACTGTATGCCGCCTTCGCCAACCTGAGCCAGGCCGATAGCGGTGCGTTGCACCCGGTGCCTGTGGTGTCCTATGAGGTGGCCGGCGCTATCCGGGCCGATGACCGGGAAAAGGCCGTGGCACTGGAGGCAATGCTCGGTCGGGTACGCCACCGTGATGGCTTGGCGCTCGGGCAACTGAGCGCGCGCCTGAGTGAAGTGTTGGGCAGGCCCATGACCGATCATGAGAACCCTCTGGGCCCTGCACGGCTTTGCCAGTTTTTTTTGCAGGCGGGCCGCAGCCTGGGGGTGGAGATCCGGGTCAAGCTGATCATGCTCAAGCTCTTCGAGAAATACGTGCTCAGCGATGCCGACCACCTGTATGGCGAAGCCAACCAACTGCTGGTTGCCACCGGGGTCCTGCCCGGACTCCAGAGCGTGCCGTCCCGTCGTGCAGGTGGCCGCGCGGCGTGTGAGCTCCCGCAACCGGCGCGTCCGCCGACCGCCGAAGCGCCTTGTGACGAAAGCGGCCAGCAAGCCTTTGCCGCCCTGCAAGCCTTGCTGGTGGCGGTGCGCGGCAGCGTAGCGCCAACCCTTGAAGCCAGTGCGCAACCGCAACCCATCGCCAGCCGAGACTTGCTGCGCCTGCTGTCGCATTTGCAGCAATACGTACCGGAGCCTGGCGCCGAGGACGATTTCGACCTGCGCAACCAGCTCGAACAGTTGCTGACCCGGGTCAGCGTCAAGAGCGGCAAGTCGCGGGTGGTGGAGGCGGCTGACGAAGATGTGATCAACCTCGTCGCGCTGCTTTTCGAGTTCATCCGCAATGACCGCAGTGTGCCCCACGCCTTCAAGGCCCTGATCGCTCGCTTGCAGATCCCGATACTGAAAGTCGCCGTGCTCGACAAGAGCCTGTTCAGTTGCGCCGGTCACCCGGCACGCCGCTTGCTCAATCAGATCGCCAGTGCCGCCATGGGGTGCAGCCCGCACGACGGCGATCAGAACGACAGCCTGTACCTGCGTATCGAACAGGTCATCCAGCGCCTGTTGAATGAATTTGCCGAAGATCCGCTGATTTTTTCGCAGTTACTGGCGCCATTCAGCACCTTCATCGATCAAGAGCAGCGGCGCAGTGAGTTGCTCGAACAGCACACCCGTGATGTCGAGGAAGGGCGCCTGCGTACCGAGGTCGCTCGCCAGCGCGTGGCGCACGCGCTGAACCGGCGGTTATTGGGCAAGGTCCTGCCGCCGTTCGTGGTGCAATTTCTGCAACAAACCTGGAGCCAGGTGCTGTTGCTGGCCTCTCTCAAGCACGGCGAACACTCGGTGCAGTGGCAGACCGGGCTGCGCACCATGGATGAATTGATCTGGAGCGTCGGCCTGCACGAAGACACCGAGGCAGGCCGGCATCTGCTGGCGCAATTGCCAGGGTTGCTCAAGTCGTTGCGCGACGGGTTGGCCAGTGCGGCGTTCGATCCTTTCAGCACGCGGGAGTTTTTTTTACGCTTGCAGACCGTACATGTTCAAACATGCGAAGGCGGGGGCGACGACGGGCTGATTGAAGTTCGCGAGCCCTTTGTTCTCGGCACCCCACTGTCGGACGCCGGCGAGGACTGGCCGCATGATGACCCTGACCTGCTCAAGGTGCTCCCGTTGCGGGTCGGCGGTTGGGTGGAGTTGCGCCAGGACGACGACACGGTATTGCGCTGCAAGCTCACGGCGATCATGGCGCCGAACCATCGTTATATTTTCGTCAGCCGCACGGGGCTCAAGGTCCTGGAGCAAACCCCCGGGCAATTGGCTGCGGCTTTCAAGCGCGGCGCCCTGCACAGCCTGGACGAGGGGCTGCTGTTCGATCGCGCGCTGGCGGCGGTGATGGGCAACCTGCGTCAACTCAATCGCGGCAAGTGATCGCAACCGCAGGGCGGAACGCGGCATACTGGTAACACTTTGTCTCAGTCAAGGAGCCTGTATGCAGTTGGACCCCGTCAGCGGTTGGTTCGAGGGCATTGGCCATTGCCCTTCGCCCAACTTCAACGAGCGCCCGGCAGGTGAGGTATCGTTGTTGGTGATACATAACATCAGCTTGCCTCCGGCGCAGTTTGCCACCGGTAAGGTGCATGAGTTTTTCCAGAATCGCCTGGATGTAACGGAGCATGCCTACTTTGAGGGGATAGTCCACCTACGGGTCTCTGCGCATTTTCTGATTGAGCGTGACGGTACAGTGACGCAGTTTGTGGCATGCCGGGACCGGGCCTGGCACGCGGGCGTCTCCAGCTTTGAAGGGCGTGACACCTGCAACGACTTCTCGTTGGGAATCGAGCTGGAAGGCACAGATGATCTGCCGTTCACCGATGCCCAGTACCAGGCGCTGATTGAGCTGACGCGTCAGCTGCTCGCAGCTTATCCTGCGATCACCCCCCAACGTATCTGCGGTCACAGCGACATCGCCCCAGGCCGCAAAACCGATCCGGGCCCGGCTTTTGATTGGAAGCGCTTTCGTGGCGCGCTGCAGGATGGAGGACACAAACTATGAGTTTCCTGGTGCTGGTGCTGGCAGTGTGGATCGAGAAGTTCTCGGCCTTGCGCCAGCGGTTGCAGCGCGACGGCGGCTGGCTGCGCGAGCTGGCCAGGCTTGAATCGAGCCCGCGCATGGGCAAGCGGCCCTGGCTGATCCTGCTGGCGCTGGTGGTGCTGCCCGCGGCGCTGCTGGGCTTGTTGCTGCTGGTGCTGGAGCCCGTGGCCTATGGCTTGTTGGCGTTGCCGGTGCATGTACTGGTGGTGATCTACAGCCTGGGCCGTGGCGATCTGTTGGCCGCGTTGGGACCGTTTCGTGATGCCTGGCGGCGGGGTGATCTGCAAGCCGCCGAGCACGTGGCCGAACGTGACCTGAAGCTGGGTGCCGACAGTGGCGAGCAGTTGCTCGAGCGGGTTCAAGGCCATTTGCTGTGGCAGGCGTACCAGAGCTTTTTCGCGGTGATTTTCTGGTATTTCCTGCTGGGCCCGGTGGCGGCTCTGGCCTATCGCCTGCTGGCGCTGGCCAGTGAGCACAGCCAGAACCCCCTGGTGGCCGAACGCGCCACGCAAATGCGCCACGCCTTTGACTGGCTGCCGGTGCGCCTGCTGGCCGCGAGCTTTGCCCTGGTGGGCAACTTTGTCGGGGTCAGCCGGGTCATGCTCCACGAATTGCTCAGCTGGGATATCAGCGCTGCACAACTGGTGGAAAAAGTCGGCCTGGCCGCTGCGGAAATACCGCCACCGGTAGTGGGCGCCGAAGGCATCAGCAGTCTTGATCAACTGTGGGAATTGCTGCTGCGTGCGGCGGTGCTGTGGTATGCCGGATTTGCAATCTGGACGGTGTTGCCCTGAGACCGCCATCGGGGGCAAGCCCCCTCCCACATTTGACCGAGCAGGGATCAGCGAAAATCGGGGAGGCGCAGTCAGCGTGCGAGGGGGCTTGCCCCCGATAACCTATATCCATACAACTTCGTAGGCTATAGCCGCCAACACTAACCACGATGCGAAGCGAGTCGCCCTTGATCTTGATCTGCTTTTGATCCTAGGCGCCCCGTTAAACCACGCTGGCCGAACGCAGGCTTGAATCCGTGGGCCGCCGCCACGCGCCATCCATGGCGCGGGGCGGCTAACCCGGCGTCCTGCCGGGTTACCCACGGATTCAAGCCTGCGTTCGGGCACACCGAGCCTAGGCGAGGTGCCGAGTGGTGGGGCAAGAGCGTTTTGCTTACTTTTGCGCTTTTCAAAAGTGAGCCGCTGTAAAAGCGGAACCCTAAGCAGCCGTGACCGCAGAAACGGATATGTACTCAACCCAATCCAACATCCTGGTCGGCCCTAAGGCCGCCATCGGGGGCAAGCCCCCTCCCACATTTGGATTTGTGGGGTATCAGTAAGATAGGCTGCTGTGCCCCCTACGGGTAGCAACGGGGAGCAAGTTCGGCGTCACGCCAAAGTTGTGTAGATACCTATGGCGCGTTCCGCACGTAGGAATTTTCGGTGGGATTTAACCCCGTCACACGTGGCCCTTATCCTGATTTCGCTACTGGCCTTTCAATATGCCGTGAATGAGTGAACATTTGAATCATCTGGTCACGGTCTCAAGGAGGCACGGCGATGGCCGCTGTCATCGGCATCAAAGGGCATTGCGCCCACTGCGACATGACGTTTGAACTCAAACCCTGGCAACTGAACGCCATCGCCATCGACGAACCCTTCGTCTGTACCTATTGCCACACGTGCCTGCAGCTGTGTTGCCGCAAGCAGTTGCGTCGCTTTCGTGCCCTGGACCACTGGGCGCTGGTGCCGCCCGGCATGATCATGCTGACCTGCGCGACCCTCCTGGCAGCGCTGTTTGCAGAGTGGCTGGGGCTGCTCAGTGTGATCGGGCAATTCAACATTTCGCTGACGACGCTGTTGATCCACTTTCTGGTGCTGCGCTACGTGCGGCATCGGCAACGGATGACCTTGAACCTGCAAGTCGTCAGCCGCTTACCACTGGAACAGCTCGCACGCATTGCGTGTGCTCGCCTCAGCCAGCCGTGACGCGCTGATGCCCATGCGCTCGGCCAGGGCGCTGCAGATGTCCGGCAAGTGGTGTGGGCTGTTGCGCCGGCCCCGATACATGGCCGGCGCCATATCCGGCGCGTCCGTCTCCAGCACCACCGCTTCCAGTGGCAATTGGGCCAGCACCTTGTGCATGCGCAAGGCCTGCGGCCAGGTCGCGGCACCGCCCAGGCCCAGCTTGAAGCCAAGCTTGATGTACTCGCGGGCCTCTTCCCGGCTGCCGGCGAACGCATGAATGATGCCGCCACGCGGCAGGTGGATGCGTTTGAGTGTGGCGATCACCGCCGCGTGACTGCGGCGTACGTGGAGCAAAGCGGGGAGGGTGAAATCCACCGCCAGTTTCAACTGGGCTTCGAACAGCGCTTGCTGGCGCGCTCGGTCCAGGTGCTCAAGAAAGTAATCCAGGCCGATTTCACCCACGGCGCACAGTTGCCGGTGGCCCTGCAGGCGCGTCAGCCAGTCGCCCAATTCCAGCAGGTCGGCAGGGCAGTGTTCATCGAGATACACCGGGTGCAGGCCGAAGGCGGCGAACAAGCCTTCATCCTCCATCACCAGATCCCACAACCTTTGCCAATTGCGCTGATAAACCCCGAGCACCACCATACGTCGCACACCGAGTTGACGGCTGTGGGCGAGGACCTGCGGACGATCACTGTCGAAGTCCGCGAAATCCAGGTGGGTGTGGGTGTCGATCAGCTCCACGCTCAGGCCTCGTGAATACGCTGCTTGAAGGTTCGGCTGATGCCGTGCACGCCGGGTTGGTAATGTTCTTCTTCAATGGCCGCCAGGGCCAGGCGCAGGGCGGTGTCGGCGATCAGTTGATGCTGCTGGGCCATGGCGTTGACCGGCAGCGGCAGGAAGTCCAGCAACTGGGTATCGCCGAAGGTGCCCAGGCGCAGTGGCCGCGACTTGAGCGGGAAGTCGTGCAGGGCGTCAAACACGCCTTGCAGCAGTACGTAGGACGTGGTCACCAGCGCGTCAGGCAGATGCCCCAGGCGCTGCAGTAATTGCTCCATCAACTGTCGCCCGCAGTCGCGGCTGAAGGCTTCGCCCTGTTCGACGATCACCTCCCCGGTAAAGCCTTGCAGGGCTTCACGAAAACCCGCAGCACGTTCCTGGCTGATGCTCAGCTCCGGATGGGCGCCGATCAGCGCGATTTGCTTGGGCAACGGTTGCAGCAGGCTGCCGGTGAGCTGCTGGCAGGCTTGGCGGTCGTCGCTGACCACCGAGCAGAACTGGCTGGGCTCCATCACCCGGTCGATGGCGATTACCGGCAAGCCTTTGGCTTGCAGTTCGCGATAGCTGTCATCCTCGGCCGGCAGGCAGCTGGCGACAAACAGCGCATCGCAGCGCCGCGCGCGGAACAGTTGCAGCAATTGGCGCTCACTGTCAGCCTCATCGTCGGAGCTGGCGATCAGCAATTGATAGCCGCGCGCCCGTGCGCCTTGTTCGAGTAACTTGGCAATGCGTGCGTAACTGGGGTTCTCCAGGTCCGGCAGGATAAAGCCCAGGGTGCGCGTGTGCCGGCTGCGCAAGCCGGCGGCTTGCGGGTTAGGCGTAAAACCGTGGGCCTGGACCACGGCCCGCACCCGCTCCACCGTCGCGTTGCTGATACGTTGTTGTTCGGCCTTGCCATTGATGACATAGCTGGCGGTTGTGACCGACACACCGGCCAGACGTGCGATATCACTGAGTTTCAAACCGGGTTTCCTTGTTTTTTTGAGCGTGCCCCGACATTTTGTCCAATCGTAACCGATTCCCGCATACGACCAATGTCCCACAACAGGCGCCGAGTGGCCCTTCAAGCTTGCGCAATTAACGCGTAATCTGCCATAAATTCTAGATTAAACGTTTCAGCAAGGGTATTTTTACGATGTTCGCCGCTGAGTGGCTACTGCCAACTGACCGCTCAGTCAGTTACTTTTGAACACCGCTAAGCTGATTTATTCAAAACAATACCTAGTGCGCACCCCGCACTAACTAGGAGAACGGCATGCTCGAGCTCACTGTAGAGCAGATATCCATGGGCCAGGTGGCGGTGGATAAATCTGCGGCCTTGCACCTGCTCGCGGAAAAACTGGTGGCCGATGGCCTGGTTGCCGAAGGTTATCTCAGTGGCTTGCAAGCCCGTGAAGCCCAAGGCTCGACCTTTCTTGGCCAAGGCATCGCCATTCCTCACGGCACACCGGAAACCCGCGACCAGGTGTTTTCCACCGGCGTGCGTCTGTTGCAGTTTCCCGAAGGCGTGGACTGGGGCGACGGCCAGGTGGTGTACCTGGCGATCGGGATTGCCGCCAAATCCGATGAACACTTGCGCTTGCTGCAATTGCTGACCCGCGCCCTGGGTGAGACCGACCTCGGCCAGGCGCTGCGCCGTGCCGGTTCTGCCGACGCCTTGCTGAAACTGCTGCAAGGCGCGCCGCAGGAACTGGCACTGGATGCACAGATGATCAGCCTCGGCGTGTCGGCCGATGATTTCGAGGAGCTGGTGTGGCGCGGCGCGCGCCTGTTGCGCCAGGCCGATTGCGTGAGCAACGGGTTTGCCGCCGTGTTGCAGCAAGTCGATGCACTGCCCCTGGGCGATGGCCTGTGGTGGCTGCACAGCGAGCAGACGGTCAAGCGCCCGGGCCTGGCCTTCGTCACGCCGGACAAGCCCATGCGCTACCTGGGCCAGCCGCTCAATGGCCTGTTCTGCCTGGCCAGCCTGGGCGAAGCGCATCAGGCGTTGCTCGAGCGCCTGTGCGCCTTGCTGATCGAAGGGCGCGGCCAGGAATTGGGCCGCGCCACCAGCAGTCGTGCCGTGCTTGAGGTGCTGGGTGGCGAACTGCCGCCCGACTGGCCGAGCGCGCGCATCACCCTGGCCAATGCCCACGGGTTACATGCACGCCCGGCGAAGATCCTCGCGCAACTGGCGAAAAGCTTCGATGGCGATATTCGCGTGCGCATTGTCGATGGTCCGGTCGGCGCGGTATCGGTTAAAAGCCTGAGCAAGCTGTTGAGCCTCGGCGCGCGGCGTGGCCAGGTGCTGGAATTCGTCGCCGAGCCGAGCATTGCCGGGGACGCGCTGCCGGCCCTGTTGGCCGCAATTGAAGAAGGCCTGGGGGAAGAGGTCGAGCCTTTGCCGACCGTCAGCGCCCAGCCCGCCACTGTCGACATCGAACCGGTGATCAGCGCGCCGCTGTCCGGTAGCCAGATCCAGGCAATTGCCGCCGCGCCCGGTATCGCCATCGGCCCTGCGCATATCCAGGTGCAACAGGTCTTCGACTACCCACTGCGCGGTGAGTCCTGCGCGGTTGAGCGCCAGCGCCTGCAGGCTGCGCTGAGTGATGTGCGTCGCGATATCGAGGGCCTGATCGAACGCAGCCAGTCCAAGGCGATTCGCGAGATCTTCATCACCCACCAGGAAATGCTCGACGACCCGGAGCTGACCGACGAAGTCGATACGCGCCTCAAGCAAGGCGAAAGCGCCGAAGCGGCCTGGATGAGCGTGATCGAAGCGGCTGCCCGGCAGCAGGAGTCGTTGCAGGATGCCTTGCTCGCCGAGCGCGCTGCCGACCTGCGCGACATCGGTCGCCGCGTATTGGCGCAACTGTGCGGCGTCGACACTGCGCAGGAACCCAATGAACCCTACATCCTGGTGATGGACGAAGTCGGCCCTTCGGACGTCGCGCGCCTGGACCCGGCCCGTGTCGCCGGCATCCTCACGGCCCGTGGCGGCGCCACGGCCCACAGCGCCATTGTCGCCCGCGCGCTTGGCATTCCCGCACTGGTCGGAGCCGGCGCGGCGGTATTGCTGCTGGGCGCCGGTACACCCTTGTTGCTCGACGGCCAGCGCGGCCGCCTGCACGTCGACCCCGATGCGGCCACCCTGCAACGCGCGACCGTCGAGCGCGACACTCGCGAGCAACGCCTGCAAGCCGCCTCTGCGCAACGCCATGAACCGGCGCTGACCCGCGACGGCCACGCGGTGGAAGTGTTCGCCAATATCGGCGAAAGCGCCGGAGTGGCCGCGGCGGTGGAGCAGGGCGCCGAGGGCATCGGCCTGTTACGCACCGAGCTGATTTTCATGGCCCACCCGCAAGCGCCGGACGAAGCCACCCAGGAAGCTGAATACCGCCGCGTACTCGACGGCCTCGACGGGCGCCCGCTGGTGGTACGCACCCTCGATGTGGGCGGCGATAAACCGCTGCCGTACTGGCCGATTGCCGAGGAAGAAAACCCCTTCCTCGGCGTGCGCGGCATTCGCCTGACCCTGCAACGCCCGCAGATCATGGAAGCGCAACTGCGCGCGCTGTTGCGTTCGGCGGACAACCGGCCGTTGCGCATCATGTTCCCCATGGTCGGCAGCGTGGATGAATGGCGCGCGGCCCGGGACATGACCGAGCGTCTGCGCCTGGAAATCCCGGTGGCCGACCTGCAACTGGGGATCATGATCGAAGTGCCGTCGGCCGCGCTGCTGGCGCCGGTGCTCGCCCGCGAAGTCGACTTTTTCAGCGTCGGCACCAACGACCTGACCCAATACACCCTGGCCATCGACCGTGGTCACCCGACACTGTCGGCCCAGGCCGATGGCCTGCACCCGGCCGTGCTGCAACTGATCGACATCACCGTGCGTGCCGCCCATGCCCATGGCAAATGGGTCGGCGTGTGCGGCGAGCTGGCGGCGGACCCGCTGGCGGTGCCGGTGTTGATTGGCCTGGGTGTGGACGAGCTGAGCGTGTCGGCCCGCAGCATCCCCGAAGTGAAGGCGCGGGTGCGTGAATTCAGCCTGAGCCAGGCCCAGGGCCTGGCGCAACAGGCACTCGCGGTGGGCTCGCCCGCCGAAGTACGTGCTCTAGTGGAGGCCGTGTAAATGGCAAGGATTTTGACCCTGACGCTGAACCCGGCGTTGGACCTCACGGTACGCCTGGCGCGCCTGGAACCCGGTGCAGTCAATCGCAGCGAAACGCTCATCACCCATGCCGCCGGCAAGGGCGTGAACGTGGCGCAGGTGCTGGCGGACCTCGGCCACGCGGTGACCGTGGGCGGCTTTCTCGGTGAAGACAACCCGCAGGCGTTCGAAGCACTGATCGCCCACCGTGGGTTTGGCGACGCGTTCGTTCGCGTGCCGGGGGAAACCCGCAGCAATATCAAGATTGCCGAACAGGATGGCCGGGTGACCGACATCAACGCGCCGGGGCCGCTGGTGAGCGAGCAGGCGCAAGCCGAACTGCTCAAGCGACTTGCGCTGATCGGCCCTGACTTCGACGCGGTGGTGGTCGCCGGCAGCTTGCCGCGTGGCGTCAGCCCGCAATGGTTTCAGGCACTGATCGAGCAATTGAAAAACCTCGGTCTGAAAGTGGCCCTGGACACCAGCGGCGAAGCCTTGCGCGCCGGGTTGAAGGCGGGCCCCTGGATGGTCAAGCCCAATACTGAAGAGCTTGCCCAGGCGCTGGATAACGCCACCGATGCCATCCGCCAGTTGCATCAACAGGGCGTGGAACATGTGGTGGTCTCGGACGGTGCTGCCGGCGTGAGCTGGTACAGCTCGGGGGCGACCCTGCAGGCCACGCCGCCCAAGGTGACGGTGGCCAGCACCGTAGGCGCCGGCGATTCGCTGCTGGCGGGCATGCTCCACGGCCTGCTGCGCGACGAAGCGCCCGAGCAGACCCTGCGCCGCGCCACGGCGATTGCCGCGATGGCGGTGACGCAGATCGGTTTCGGCATCAGCGATGACGCGCAGTTGGCGCGTCTCGAAAGCGGCGTCGATGTGCGCACGCTGACAGAACAATAAGAGGGTTTGTGATGAAGTTAGCCATTGTTACCGCCTGCCCGAACGGCATGGTCACCAGTGTGCTGTGCGCCCGCTTGCTGGACGCCGCCGCACAGCGCCAGGGCTGGAGCACCAGTGTCGAAGTGGTGGACGTGCAGCGCCCGGACAGCCAGCTGTCCCAGGCGACCCTCGATGACGCCGAGTGGGTGTTGCTGGTCAGCAGCACGCCGGTGGATATGCAGCGTTTTGTCGGCAAGCGCGTGTTCCAGAGCACGCCGGCCCAGGCGCTGGCGGATGTCGACGCGGTGTTGCGTCGGGGCGCCGAGGAGGCGCAGGTGTACGTGGCGACCGAGGCACCGGCCGGGAATGCCCCGCGCATTGTCGCGATTACCGCTTGCCCGACCGGCGTTGCCCATACGTTCATGGCCGCCGAGGCCTTGCAGCAGACGGCCAAGCGCCTGGGCTATGACTTGCAGGTCGAGACCCAGGGCTCGGTCGGTGCGCGCACGCCGTTGAGTCCGCAGGCCATCGCCGACGCCGACGTGGTGCTGCTGGCGGCGGATATCGAAGTCGCCACCGAGCGCTTCGCCGGCAAGAAGATCTACCGCTGCGGCACCGGTATTGCCCTCAAGCAATCGGAAGCCACGCTCAACAAGGCGCTGGCCGAAGGCGCGGTGGAAAGCGCCGGCAGCGGCGCAGTGGCCAAGTCGGAAAAAACCGGCGTGTACAAACACCTGCTCACCGGGGTGTCGTTCATGTTGCCGATGGTGGTGGCGGGCGGTTTGTTGATCGCCTTGTCCTTTGTGTTCGGCATCCATGCCTTTGAAGAAAAAGGCACCCTGGCGGCGGCGCTGAAAACCGTCGGCGACCAGGCGTTCATGCTGATGGTGCCGTTGCTCGCCGGCTACATCGCCTACTCGATTGCCGATCGCCCCGGCCTGGCGCCGGGCATGATCGGCGGCCTGCTGGCGGGCACGCTGGGCGCCGGGTTCATTGGCGGGATCTTCGCCGGTTTCCTGGCCGGCTACAGCGTCAAGCTGATCTCCCGGGCGGTGCGCTTGCCGCAAAGCCTGGAGGCGCTCAAGCCGATCCTGATCATCCCGTTGCTGGCCAGTTTGTTCACTGGCCTGGCCATGATCTATCTGGTTGGCCCACCGGTGGCGCGCTTGCTGACCGGGCTGACGGATTTTCTCAGCACCATGGGCACCACCAACGCGGTGCTGTTGGGCATCCTGTTGGGCGGCATGATGTGTGTCGACCTGGGCGGGCCGATCAACAAGGCGGCGTACGCGTTTTCCGTCGGCCTGCTGGCGGCGTCGAGCGGGGCGCCGATGGCCGCGACCATGGCCGCCGGCATGGTGCCGCCGATTGGCATGGGCATCGCGACGCTCCTGGCCCGGCGCAAGTTCGCCCAGACTGAACGCGAAGCCGGCAAGGCCGCGATGATTCTCGGCCTGTGCTTTATCTCCGAAGGCGCGATTCCGTTTGCCGCCAAGGACCCATTGCGCGTGATCCCGGCCAGCATCGCCGGTGGCGCATTAACCGGCGCGCTGTCGATGTACTTCGGCTGCAAACTGGCCGCGCCCCACGGCGGGTTGTTCGTGTTGGTGATTCCGAACGCGATGAATCATGCGCTGCTGTATCTGCTGGCGATCGTGGCCGGCAGTGTGCTGACCGGTGTGGTGTATGCGCTGATCAAGCGGCCGGAAGCGGCGGAGCTGGCCGTCACTGCCTGACGCGGTAAAAAAATGTGGGAGGGGGCTTGCCCCCGATAGCGGTGTGTCAGCCAGCTTATTTGCAGCTGACACACTGCCATCGGGGGCAAGCCCCCTCCCACATTTGATCTTCAGTGTCTGTAAGGGCGGTGTCATATCTGCTTCATCCGGCCATGCTTAAGTGGCCCTTTTGATACTCAAGAGGGCACACGCATGAGCCACTTCGATCTCGGCCGTCGCCGCGTGATGCAAGCTGTTGGCGCGGGCCTGTTGTTGCCGGGCCTGGCGCCGGCGGTGATTGCGTCGGTCAAGGACCGCCCGCTGCTCACCGATGGTGTGCAATCAGGCGATGTGCTCGGTGACCGCGCGATGATCTGGAGCCGCAGCGACCGCCCGGCGCGGATGGTGGTGGAGTGGGACACCCGCAGTGTGTTCAGCAACCCACGCCGATTCGTCTCGCCCCTGGCCGACAACCGCAGCGATTTTACCGCCCGCGTCGAACTCACCGGGTTGCCTGCCGACCAGGCGATTTTCTACCGCGTGCATTTCGAAGACGCCCAGACCGGCGCCGCCAGCGAGCCGTGGTTCGGCCACCTGCGCAGCGTGCCGCAACAGCGTCGCGATATCCGTTTTGTGTGGAGTGGCGACACCGTCGGGCAAGGCTTCGGCATCAACCCGGACATCGGCGGCATGCGCATCTATGAAGCCATGCGCCTGCGCCTGCCGGACTTCTTTATCCACAGCGGCGACACCATCTACGCTGACGGCCCGGTGCCGGCGCAACTGGCCACCGAAGGTGGACGCATCTGGCGCAACATCACGACCGAAGCCAAGAGCAAAGTCGCCGAAACCCTGGATGAATATCGCGGCAATTACCGCTACAACCTGCTGGATGAAAACGTGCGGCGCTTCAATGCCGAGGTGCCGCAGATCTGGCAGTGGGACGATCACGAGGTGATCAACAACTGGTCGTCGAGTAAACAGCTGGATGAGCGCTACCAGACTCGCGACATCAACACCCTGGTCGGCCGTGCGCGCCAGGCCTGGCTGGAATATTCACCCATGCGCCGGCAAAGCGCCGACGCGGGCGGGCGAATTTATCGCAAGCTCAGTTACGGTCCGCTGCTGGATGTGTTCGTGTTGGACATGCGCAGTTATCGCGGACCGAACGACGACAACCTGGGCGGCGAAAAGCCCTTCCTCGGCCGCGAGCAACTGGACTGGCTCAAGCGCGAACTCAAGGCGTCCCAGGCGCAGTGGAAAGTGGTCGCAGCCGACATGCCTATCGGCCTGGGCGTGCCCGACGGTGAAGTCAGCCCCGGCGTGCCGCGCTGGGAAGCGATTGCCAACGGTGATCCCGGCCCGGCGCAGGGGCGTGAGCTGGAAATTGCCGAGTTGCTGGGGTTCCTGCGCGCGCACAAGGTACGTAACCATGTATGGCTGACCGCTGACGTGCACTATTGCGCGGCGCATCACTATCACCCGGACCGGGCGGCGTTCCAGGATTTCGAACCGTTCTGGGAGTTCGTCGCGGGGCCACTGAATGCGGGGAGCTTCGGGCCCAACCCGTTGGACAAGACCTTCGGGCCCGAGGTGGTGTTCGAGAAGGCACCGCCGGCGCAGAACACCTCGCCGTTTGCCGGGTTTCAGTTTTTCGGCGAGGTGCAGATTGATGGGCAGACGGCGGAGTTGACCGTTATTTTGCGCGATCTCGATGGTATCTCGGTGTTCGAGCAAAAACTGCAGCCCGCTTGACCTGGAACGCGGTAAAAACTGTGGGAGGGGGCTTGCCCCCGATAGCGGTGTATCAGTACCGGAGATATTGACTGACACACCGCCATCGGGGGCAAGCCCCCTCCCACATTGGTTCTACAGTGCCGGTAAAATTTCAGTACACATCCCGACGATAGCGGCCTTGTTCGATCAGGCGCTCCACCGCTTCACTGCCGAGGATGTCCACCAACGCCTGGTCCACACCCGTGGCCATGCCCTGCAAACTGCCGCATACATAAATCACCGCACCATCGGCCAGCCATTTGCGCAGCACGTCGGCGGATTCGCGCAGGCGATCCTGCACGTAGATTTTCTCCGCCTGGTCCCGCGAGAACGCCAGGTCCAGCAGGGCCAGGTCGCCACTGGCCAGCCAGCCTTGCAGTTCTTCCCGGCACAGGTAGTCGTGGGCGATATGGCGTTCGCCGAACAGCAGCCAGTTACGCTGCCGGCCCTCGGAAATGCGCGCCTTGAGCAGGCTGCGCAGGCCGGCCAGGCCGGTGCCGTTGCCCAGCAGGATCAGCGGCACGGGCGCCTCGGGCAGATGGAAGCCGCTGTTGCGGCGCAGGCGCAGGCTGATGCTCGAGCCTACGGCGGCGTGTTCAGTCAGCCAACCGGAGCCCAGGCCCAGGCTGCCGTCCGGATGACGCTCCTGGCGCACGATCAGCTCCAGCACGCCATCGCTGGCAATCGAGGCGATCGAGTATTCGCGCATGCCCAGCGGCACCAGCGCATCCACCAGTGCCTGGGCATGCAGGCCGACCAGGTGGGTGCGGTTGTCCGGCAGTTGGCGTGTGGCCAGGGCCTGGTCCAGCGTTTGCGCCAGGCCTTCGATCAATACGCCTTCGCTGCCGGCCAGGCCCAGCCCTTCCAGGAAGTGCCCGACGGCCCGTGGGCCATTGCGCGGCAGGATTTCCACCAGGTCACCGGCCAGCCAACTGCTGGGCGAGGGTGGCGTGAGGCCCAGCAGGTACACGGGGGCGCCGATGCTGTCCGGGTTGAGCAGGGTGCGTTGACTCAAGGTCCAGTGTTCAAACCGGGCCGTCTGCCACGCCGCTGCCGGCGCGTGACCGGTGAGCTGGCCGAGTTGTTGTTGCCAGGTCAGCAAGGCCTCGGTGTCGCCACTGTCGACTTCCACTGGCGCAAACAGCGGGTTGCCGCCCTGATGGGTCAGCCAGAAGTGCAGGCGCCTCGCAAAGCCGCAAAAGTGCGCGTACTGGCGGTCGCCCAGGGCTAGCACCGAGTAGTTCAAGCCTTTGAGGGACAGGTCCTGGCCGAGCACGCTGCGCTCGAAGCCACGGGCGCTGTCGGGCGCTTCGCCGTCACCGAATGTACTGACCACGAACAACGCCTGTTGCGCCTGACTGAGGTCATCGCGGCTGACGCTGCCCAGGGGCTGCACCTTCACCCCGAGCCCTGCGGCCTGCAATTGCCCGGCGGTCTGCCAGGCCAACTGTTCGGCAAAGCCGCTCTGGCTGGCAAAGCCGATCAACCAGGCCGGCGCGTCGTCGTGGCTTGCCACCAGGCCTTTGCGCGCATCACGCACCTGGCGTTTTTTGCGGCGACGGTCCAGGTACAGCAGCCAGCCGGTGATAAAGAACAAGGGCATGAGCAGCGCGCTCACGGTGAGCACAATTCGCCCGACCAGCCCGAAATAACTGCCGGTGTGCAGCGCATAGACACTGGTCAGCAACTGCGCCTTGAGGCTCTTTTTGGCGTAACGCTCATGAGCCGTGACCTCGCCTGTGGCCGGGTCGAGGTTGATCTGGTTCAGCGCGCGGTCATGGGGCGAGCTGTCGAGCAGGTAATACACGGTGGCCGGTTGCCCGGCGACGGCCGGCAGGCGGATGTTGTAGGCGCTCAAGCCAGGGCCTGCATTGCTGTAGATGCTGCTCCAGATCGCTTCATAGTTGGCCGCGGGCGCAGGGCCTGCGGGTGGCGGGCCGCGCTTGCGCATGCGCTCGTTCTGCGGCGCATCGGACAGCAGTTGGGTCACGCCACGGCTGTACCAGTCGTAGGACCAATACAGCCCGGTCAGCGCTGCCAGCAGATAAAGCAGCAGGCACCAGGTGCCGAACACCGAGTGCAAATCCCAATTGAAGCTGCGGCCCTTTTTACGCCAGTCCAGGGTCAGCCATACACGCCAGTTCCTGACCTGGCGCGGCCAGCGCAGGTACAGGCCGGAAAGGCAGAAGAACAGCAGGATCAGGGTGCAGGCGCCAGTGATGTTGCGGCCGGTGTCGCCGATGGCGAGGAAGCGGTGCAACTGCAGGATGAAGCCGAACACATCCTGGCCGACGGCGTCACCCAGGTAGTCGCCGGTATACGGATCGAAGTAACGCAACTGGCCTCGCTGCTCGCCTGGCGGCGGAGTAAAGGACACGCGGGCGGCTTTGCCGCTGTGGTCTTCCACCCACAACATGGCCACGCGCTTGCCTTCGGCGGCTTCCAGCTTGCGCACCAGCTCGGCCGGAGGCAGCACGCCGGCTTCGCGCTTCTGCACGTTCAGTACCGTGGGGTTGAGCGCGCGCAGGATTTCATCCTGGAACGAGTACGCAGCCCCGGTGATCCCCATCAAGGCCAGCACCAGCCCGGCCGTGATGCCGAAGAACCAGTGCAACTGAAACAGGGTTTTCTTCAACACGTCAAAGCGCCTCGCTTAGCTGGATATAGGTGTCACGGCGCGCATTATGCCGTGAGTTGCCGAAAAACACGCAAAAGCCCCGCGCATCTGATGCGTGGGGCTTGTTGTGCTTGATGGAGAACGTGCTGATGGCCGCGCGGGTGTTGCGCAAGTCTGGAACAAAGTCGATGAACGGCGATGAATTGAGGTTGTTGCTCAACGTTAAATCACTATGATTAAGCTTGAATCATATTTAATCACTTGCGCCAGATATCCCGAGGAGAGTGTCCATGGGGGCCGATACCAAAGTAATGACCGCTCACATTCCCACCGCTCTTGCTCAGAAAGTCGACCAGATGGCCGCACGGATGGATCGCTCACGTGGATGGGTGGTCAAGCAAGCTCTCGTCGATTGGGTCGATCAAGAAGAAGAGCGCAGTCGCTTGACGCTTGAAGCGATGGCGGATGTCGATGCGGGGCGTGTGATTGATCACCAGGCAGTGCAGGCCTGGGCTGATAGCCTGGACACCGACTCGCCGCTGCCGGTTCCGCGCTGATGGAGCTGAAGTGGACAAGTAAAGCCTTATCCGACTTGGCTCGATTGTACGACTTCCTCTCTGTGGTGAACCGCCAAGCGGCCGCCCGCACCGTGCAGGCACTCTCCCGGGCGCCGGACACATTGCTCAGTAATCCGCGTATCGGGGAAAGAATTGAAGAGTTTTCGCCGCGCGACGTAAGAAGACTTTTGGTTGGCCGTTACGAAATGCGCTACGAAATTCAACAGTCGACGCTCTATGTTTTACGGTTATGGCACGTTCGCGAGGACCGCTGAAACCTCGGAGCACACACAAAAAAGCCCATGAAACGTCATGGGCTTTTTTAGTTGCAGCCGTCTTACACGTAAAACGATTTCAACGGCGGAAACCCATTGAATTCAACCGCGCTGTAGCTGGTGGTGTAGGCACCGGTCGACAGCCAGTACAAGCGATCGCCAATCGCCAGGTTCAGCGGCAAACCGTACTTGTAGTTTTCGTACATGATGTCGGCGCTGTCGCAGGTGGGACCTGCGATGACCACTTCTTCCATCTCGCCTTTCTTCTCGGTCCAGATCGGGAACTTGATGGCTTCGTCCATGGTTTCGATCAGGCCGGAGAACTTGCCCACATCCGTGTAAACCCAACGCTCGACGGCGGTACGCGATTTGCGCGCTACCAGCACCACTTCGCTGACCAGGATACCGGCGTTGGCGATCAACGAACGGCCCGGCTCCAGGATGATTTCCGGCAGGTCGTCACCGAAGTCTTCCTTGAGGAAGCGGATGATTTCTTCAGCGTAGGTTTCCAGGCTGTTGGTGCGGGTGATGTAGTTGGCCGGGAAGCCACCGCCCATGTTGATCAACTTCAATTCGATGCCGTCTTCTTCCTTCAGGCGTTCGAAGATCACTTTGACCTTGGCGATCGCCGCGTCCCACACGCTGATGTCGCGCTGCTGGGAACCGACGTGGAACGAGATGCCGTACGGCACCAGGCCCAGGTCACGGGCGAGGATCAGCAGGTCCATGGCCATGTCGGTCTGGCAGCCGAACTTGCGCGACAAAGGCCAGTCGGCCGTGGTCGAGCCTTCGGTGAGGATGCGCACATACACTTTCGAACCCGGCGCAGCCTTGGCGATGTTGCGCAGGTCGGCTTCGGAGTCGGTGGAGAACAGGCGCACGCCCTTCTCGTAGAAGTAGCGGATGTCCTTGGATTTCTTGATGGTGTTGCCGTAGCTGATACGGTCGGCGCTGACGCCACGGTCCATGACCTTGTCCAGCTCGTAGATCGAGGCGATGTCGAAGCTCGAACCCTTGTCTTTCAACAGGTCGATGATCTCGACGGCCGGGTTGGCCTTGACCGCGTAATACACCTTGGCGAATTCGAAACCGGCGCGCAGGTCATCGTAGGCCTGGCTGATCATCGCGGTGTCGATCACCACGAACGGGGTTTCCTGTTTGTCGGCGAACGCCTTCATTTTGTCAAAGGTGGCGCGCGCGAAATAATCTTCGACGTTGATCGACATGCTGGGAACTCCTAAGGGCAAACTGTATTAATCAATGGGTGCAAATGAACGTCCTCCGTATCCCCACTTTGGTTCGCCTACTTCCCAAGGCATGTCGCCGAAAGCAAAAAGGCCATGGGATACGCGTCCCTTGGCCTTGCTGTCTCGTCGTCAGTACTTGAGCCGGATGGATCGTTTCCAGCATGGACGTTCGGCGCGAACTTTAGGGCTTGATGGGCGTGGGATCAACTAAAAATGTCGCGTTTTTGCACGCGTTCGTCGCGCGACCCCGTGCAGCTACTTATGTAACCGACCGGTGTGACGGATTGATGTTCCCCGGATGGGGCAAATCGACTGTATTTCACTGACACCCTGGGGGGCAAATGTGGGAGGGGGCTTGCCCCCGATGGCGGTGGGTCAGTTATAGAGTTATCAACTGACCCACCCTCATCGGGGCATGGGTATCTACACAACCCTGTAGCGCTCAACCGTAACCACGATGCGAAGCGAGCCGCTCTTGATCTTGATCTGCTTTTGATCTTGATCTCAGGCGCCCCGTTAAACCACGCTGGCCGAACGCAG
>NZ_CVTO01000102.1:30823-54311 GCF_900004715.1 Pseudomonas sp. 24 E 13 | reverse complement strand
ACTCGATCTGATCCAACATCCTGGTCGGCCCAGAGGCCGCCATCGGGGGCAAGCCCCCTCCCACATTTGCCCCCCAGGGTGTCAGGTCAGGTCAGGCCAGGGCGGTCTCGGCCGGCGAGACGATACTGGTCTTGCCGCCACGGGACTTGCCGGAACTCAGGTACTCGGCAATCGACTCCTGGGTCACCTCGCCCAGGAACACCCGCTCGGCATCCATCACCGGCAACCATGAACGGTTGAACTCGTACATGCGCGAGAGCAGGATGCGCAAATGCTCGTCATACGCCGCCGTGGCGTTGAACTCGCGCAGGTATTGGCCGCAGGTACCGGTCTGGCGGTGCAGGTCGCGACGGCGTACATAGCCCAGCGCCTTGTTCTCGGCGCAGGTGACCACCACATAGCGGCGGTCGTGCTCGTCCATCAGTTCCAGCGCATCGGCCACCGGAGTTTCCGGGCTCACCGACGGCGCGTTGTCCGCCGCGTCTTCGGCCTTGACCAGCAACAGGCGCTTGAGGGTACTGTCCTGGCCGACGAAGTTGCTGACGAACTCGTCCGCCGGGTGCGCCAGCAGCGTATCGGGATGGTCGATCTGCAGCAGCTTGCCGGCCCGGAAGATCGCAATCTTGTCGCCCAGCTTGATGGCCTCGTCGATGTCGTGGCTGACCATGATCACGGTCTTGTTCAGCGCACGCTGCATTTCGAAGAACTCGTTCTGGATCATCTCGCGGTTGATCGGGTCGACCGCGCCGAACGGTTCATCCATCAGCAGCAACGGCGCATCGGCCGCCAGGGCTCGAATCACGCCGATGCGCTGCTGCTGGCCACCCGACAATTCACGCGGGTAGCGGTGCAGGTACTGCTTGGGTTCGAGCTTGATCATGCTCATCAGTTCGCGGGCGCGGTCGTGGCATTTCTGCTTGTCCCAGCCGAGCAGCTTG
This sequence comes from Pseudomonas sp. 24 E 13, assembly GCF_900004715.1. NCBI lineage: Bacteria > Pseudomonadati > Pseudomonadota > Gammaproteobacteria > Pseudomonadales > Pseudomonadaceae > Pseudomonas > Pseudomonas sp. 24 E 13. Next base: position 53,373 of record NZ_CVTO01000102.1, on the reverse strand, counting down.
GGCACCACCACGATATTTTCTTCGATGGTCATGTTCGGGAACAGGCCGATCTGCTGGATCACATAGCCGATGTTGCGACGCAGGGTCACTTCGTCCAGGTCGGTGGTGTCTTCGCCGTTGATCAGGATCTTGCCCGAAGAAGGCTTGATCAGACGGTTGATCATCTTCAGCGTCGTACTCTTGCCGCAGCCCGACGGGCCGAGGAATACGCAAATTTCGCCTTCGTTGACGGTCAGGCTTACATCGTTGACGGCGGTGACAGTCTTGCCGTTGCTTTGAAAAGTCTTGGACAGGTTTTGAAGTTCGATCATTTGAGCAATCCTTTTGGAGTCAGCGAGCGTTGCAGCCATTGCAGAAGCAGGTCGGCGAAGATGGCCAGGAGACTGACCAGCACGGCGCCGACAATCAGCATCGACATGTCGCTGCGGCTGATGGAAGCCAGAATAAGTACACCCAGGCCACCGGCGCCGATGGTGGCGGCGATGGTCATCACACCGATGTTCATCACCACGGCGGTGCGCACACCGGCGAGGATCACCGGCACGGCAATCGGCAGTTCGACCATGCGCAGGCGCTGGCCGAAGGTCATGCCGATGCCTTTGGCGGCCTCACGGATGCCCGGCTCGACACCGGTGAGCGCCAGGTAGGTGTTACGCATGATCGGCAACAGGGAGTAGAGGAACACGGCGGTGATCGCCGGCATTGGCCCCAGGCCCTGGCCGAACTTGGAGTAGAACGGCAGCAGCAGGCCGAACAGGGCGATGGAGGGCACCGTGAGCAATACCGTGGCGCTGGCTTGCAAGGGGCCCGCGAGGGTCGGGTAGCGGGTCATCAGCACGCCCAGGGGCACACCGACGACAATCGCGAGAATCACAGCGATACCGACCAGGGTGATGTGCTGCCAGGTCAGGTGCAGGACCTGGGCCCAATCAAGATGGGAAAAGGCGTTCAAAAATTCCATGTCTTCTCCTCGTTAGTTGATTGGATGTTGGCGCAGGAAATCGGCGGCAACGGCGGACGGGCTTTCATGGTCGACGTCGACTCGCGCATTGAGCTGGCGCATGGTTTGGTCGTCGAACAGCGTGGCCAAAGGCTTGAGCTCGGCGGCCAGTTGCGGGTGCTTGTCGAGGTAGTCCTGGCGGATCACCGGGGCGGCGGTGTAGTCCGGGAAGTAGTGCTTGTCGTCCTCGAGCAGCTTCAACTTGAACGCGTTCAGGCGACCGTCGGTGGTGTAGACCAGGCCGGCAAACACTTGGCCATTACGCAACGCGGTGTAGACCAGGCCTGCGTCCATCTGCCGAGTGTTCTTGCGCGTCAGGTTCATGTCGTACAGCTTGACCATGCCTGCCAGGCCGTCGGAGCGGTTGGCGAACTCGGTGTCCAGGGCGACCAGGCGGTGATCCTTGGCGTCTTCGGCCATGGCTTTGGTGAGATCGCTGATGCTGTTGATCTCGGGGTGTTCCTGAGCCACTTTCTCGGGCAACGCCAGGGCGTAGGTGTTGCTGAAGCGCGACGGCGACAGCCAGACCAGGCCCTTTTTCGCGTCGAGTTCCTTTACCCGCGCGTAGGACTGTTCGCTGTCGAGCTTCTCGTCGATATGGTTGTAGGCCACCAGCGACACGCCGGTGTATTCCCAGATCAGATCCAGTTGCCCGCTTTCCTGGGCGCTTCTCGCCAGGTTGCTGCCCAGGCCGCCGGTCACGCGGGCGTCGTAGCCCTTGCTGCGCAGGTACTGGGAAGTGATTTCGGCCAGCAGGGTCTGTTCGGTGAACACCCGGGCGCCGATGCGAATCACCGGTTTTTCAGCGGCTTGCGCAATACCTGCAAGCAGCAGGAAGCAGCCTAATATCAAGCTTAGTTTTTTCATCTCGATTCCTTACCTGGCGTTAAGACGGGCGCAGCCCGCGTTCCAGCCAGAGGCGGCTGGCCATGGTCACCAGGCCATCAAGCAGCAATGCGAGCAGCGCGGTGCAGGCGGCGCCGAGCAGCAGTTGCGGCTGGTTGTTCAGGGCGATGCCCGGGAAGATCAGGCTGCCCAGGCTGTTGGCACCGATCAGGAACGCCAGTGGCGCGGTGCCGACGTTGATCGCCAGGGCCACCCGCACGCCACCGATGATGATCGGCACGGCGTTGGGCAATTCCACGCGAAACAGCACCTGGCGTGGCGTCATGCCAATGCCGGTGGCGGCTTCCTTGAGTGAGCCCTGCACATTTTTCAGGCCTTCGTAGGTGTTGCGCACGATGGGCAGGAGAGAGGCGAGAAACAACGCGAAGATGGCCGGGCCGCTGCCGATGCCGAGGACGCCGAGGGCGATGGCCAGTACGGCCAGGGGAGGGACGGTGTTGCCGATGTTGAAAATCTGCATGAAGCGTTCTGCGCGCCCGACCATGTTCGGTCGACTGAGCAGGATACCGGCGGGTATCCCCACAATCAGGGCGGCCAGCATGGAGACCAGGACGAGAATCAAATGAGCTTGCAGGTAAAACAATAAATCGTCGCGGTACAGTTCGATCGTGTTGATGCCGATCCAGTGGACCAGCAGGGCCAGGAGCGCGACGACAACCGCTGCTCCCATAAGCCCTTTGCCATAGCGAATAGCCACAGGCGGACTCCTTTTTTCTTCTGTCGACGAACACATTCCCGCGTGGCAAGCCATTGCTGGCTGTCAGCGAAATATGATCGCGAAATGCAGCTCGCCAATGCCGTCAAAAGCGGCATGAGTTCGAGCCATAAGCGCAGCCTCGTCAGGCTAACTTGCTGATTTTCCAGCCCCTGTTCCGAGTGCGTAAGCAGGGGAGTGGACGTCTCTACCTTTTAAAAGGTTCCACACTTGGGAGCATTTAGCCACCCCCAATGGGCTCAACGGTGGTCCGGACCCTCGCGTTTGCGCTATACTCGCCGCCCTTTTTTGACTCACCTGCCAGGCGATTTCCCATGACCCACCAGGCCGCCGAAGTCGCGAAACGCCGCACTTTCGCCATTATTTCCCACCCCGATGCCGGTAAAACCACCATCACCGAAAAGCTGCTGCTGATGGGCAAGGCAATCGCGGTGGCCGGCACGGTGAAATCGCGTAAATCCGACCGCCATGCGACATCCGACTGGATGGAAATGGAAAAGCAACGGGGTATTTCCATTACCACGTCGGTCATGCAGTTCCCGTATCGCGACCACATGGTCAACCTGCTCGACACCCCGGGCCACGAAGACTTCTCCGAAGACACCTACCGCACCCTTACTGCGGTGGACTCGGCATTGATGGTCCTCGACGGCGGTAAGGGCGTCGAGCCGCGCACCATTGCGCTGATGGACGTTTGCCGTCTGCGCGACACACCGATTGTCAGCTTCATCAACAAACTCGACCGCGATATCCGCGATCCCATCGAGCTGCTGGATGAAATCGAAGCCGTCCTGAAGATCAAGGCCGCGCCGATCACCTGGCCGATTGGTTGCTACCGCGATTTCAAAGGCGTGTATCACCTGGCCGATGACTACATCATCGTCTACACCGCCGGCCACGGGCATGAGCGCACCGATGTGAAAATCATCGAAAAGCTCGACTCCGACGAAGCCCGCGCCCACCTGGGCGACGAGTACGACCGTTTTGTCGACCAGCTGGAACTGGTGCAGGGCGCCTGCCACGAGTTCAACCAGCAGGAATTCCTCGACGGTCAGTTGACCCCGGTGTTCTTCGGCACTGCCCTGGGCAACTTCGGTGTCGACCACGTGCTCGACGCCGTGGTGAATTGGGCACCCAAGCCTCTGGCCCGGGTCGCCAACGAGCGCACGGTGGAACCGGTCGAAGAGAAATTCACCGGCTTCGTGTTCAAGATCCAGGCGAACATGGACCCCAAGCACCGCGACCGTATCGCCTTCATGCGTATCTGCTCCGGCCGCTACGAAAAGGGCATGAAGATGCGCCATGTGCGCACCGGCAAGGACGTACGCATCGGCGACGCGCTGACGTTCTTCTCCTCCGAGCGTGAACAGCTCGAAGAAGCCTACGCCGGCGACATCATCGGCCTGCACAACCACGGCACCATCCAGATCGGCGACACCTTCACCGAAGGCGAAGCGCTGGGCTTCACCGGTATCCCGCACTTCGCACCGGAACTGTTCCGCCGCGTACGCCTGCGCGACCCGCTGAAATCCAAGCAACTGCGCCAGGGCTTGCAGCAATTGGCTGAAGAAGGCGCCACCCAGGTGTTCTTCCCCGAGCGCAGCAACGACATCATCCTTGGTGCCGTCGGTGTGCTGCAGTTCGATGTGGTCGCCAGCCGCTTGAAAGAGGAATACAAGGTGGAATGCTCCTACGAGCCGATCACCGTGTATTCGGCGCGCTGGATCGAGTGCAGCGATAAGAAAAAACTGGAAGAGTTCTCCAACAAGGCCGTGGAAAACCTGGCGGTGGATGGCGGTGGTCACCTGACCTACCTGGCCCCGACGCGGGTCAACCTGGCGCTGATGGAAGAGCGTTGGCCGGATGTGAAGTTCCGGGCGACCCGCGAACACCATTAAGGTCTGTGCGGTACACAGAAGGGCGAAGCTGTCATGGCTTCGCCCTTTTTTTGGCTGTGAAATACAATCAAATGTGGGAGGGGGCTTGCCCCCGATGGCGGTTTATCAGTGACATGTAATGTCCTGACCCACTGCTATCGGGGGCAAGCCCCCTCCCACATTTTGCCCTCTATAAGGCTGGAGATTGGCGAGAACCCTGCATCGGGTCTAGCGTTCACACATTGACTGCGAAGGAGACCTCCGTGCGAAATGTTCGATACGCTATTTGTCTGATGCTACTGGCAGGCCCGGGGCTGACGACGCTCCCGGCACTGGCCGTCGATGGCACGCCCCAATGGAAGGACACCGGCCCTGTCACCAAGAGAAAGGCCAACGAGGTCAATTCCGGCAGCTGGAAACCGCAGCCCCAGCCCACAGACGTTAAAGATCCGGAAAACCCGATCAACGAAGGCGAAGACAGTGTGACCTTTGATGACGGCGAAACCTGAGACGCGGCGCCAACCCAAAAAGAAGCCCCTCCCGCCAGGCTGATGCGCAACCTGACGGGAAGGGCTGTAGAACTCACTGACGCCGCATCACTGATCGTTCCCACGCTCCGCGTGGGAATGCCGCCTGGGACGCTCTGCGTCCCGATCGCTCAGGCGACGAACTGCTCCGCATAGTGGCAAGCCACCTGGCGATTATCCAACGGCCGCAACAGCGGCTCCTCGGTGCTGCAGCGCGCTGTCGCGTACGGGCAGCGCTTGTGAAACGCGCAGCCTGGTGGCGGGTTCAGCGGGTTGGGCAGTTCGCCGACGATCTTGATCTTCGGCTTGCTCGGGTCCGGGTGAATGGTCGGGGTGGCCGACAGCAGTGCCTGGGTGTACGGGTGCAGCGGACGGGCGTAAATGTCTTCCTTGGGGCCCACTTCCACCGGGCGGCCGAGGTACATCACCATCACGTCGTCGGCGACGTGTTGCACCACCGCCAGGTTGTGGGAGATGAACACGTAGGCGGTGTTGAATTCCTGCTGCAAATCCATGAACAGGTTGAGCACCTGGGCCTGGATCGACACGTCCAGCGCCGAGGTCGGCTCATCCGCCACCAGCACTTTGGGTTGCAGCATCATCGCCCGGGCCAGGGCGATACGCTGGCGCTGGCCACCGGAGAACATGTGCGGGTAGCGCTGATAATGCTCGGGACGCAGGCCCACTTGCTTCATCATCGCCTGCACTTTTTCGCGGCGTTCGGCGGCGGACAGGTTGGTGTTGATCAGCAGCGGCTCACCGAGCTGATCGCCGACCTTCTGGCGTGGGTTCAAAGAAGCGTACGGGCTCTGGAACACCATCTGCACGTCTTTGCGCAACTGCTTGCGCTGGGCCTTGTCGGCACCGGCGACTTCCTGGCCGGCGATTTTAAGCGAGCCCGAAGACGGCTCCTCGATCAGCGTGAGGGCGCGGGCCAGGGTGGACTTGCCGCAACCCGACTCGCCTACCACAGCGAGGGTCTTGCCGGCTTCGAGTTCGAAGGACACACCGTTAAGGGCACGCACCGTGGCGTGGCCCTTGAACAGGCCACGGGACACTTCGTAGTGACGGGTCAGGTCGCGGGCGGTAAGAACGACGGCCATTACGCCACCTCCTGGTTCAAGGGGTAGAAGCAGCGTGCAAGGCTGTTGGTTTTCGGATCAAGGCTCGGGCGCTGGGTGCGGCAGTTTTCCTGCACGTACGGGCAACGCGGCGACAGCAGGCAACCCTGCGGGCGGTCATAGCGGCCCGGCACGATGCCGGGCAGCGTGGCCAGCCGCGTGGCGCCCAGGCTGTGTTCCGGAATCGCCTTGAGCAGCGCTTCGCTGTACGGGTGCGCCGGGATGTCGAACAGTTGCGGCACTTGGCCGACCTCCACGGCCTGGCCTGCGTACATCACGCACACGCGCTGGGCGGTTTCAGCCACGACCGCGAGGTCGTGGGTGATCAGCACCAGGCCCATGTTCTGTTCTTTCTGCAGGGCCAGCAGCAGGTCCATGATCTGCGCCTGGATGGTCACGTCCAGGGCGGTGGTCGGTTCGTCGGCGATCAGCAGTTTCGGCTCGCCGGCAATCGCCATGGCGATGGCCACGCGTTGGCTCATGCCGCCGGACAGTTGGTGCGGGTAGGCATCCATACGGCTGGCGGCGCCCGGGATTTCAACTTTTTCCAGCAGTTCGATGGCCCGCTTGCGCGCTTGCCGGCCGGACATTTTCAGGTGCAGGCGCAGCACTTCTTCAATCTGGAAACCCACGGTATAGCTGGGGTTCAGCGCGGTCATCGGGTCCTGGAACACCATGGCCAGGTCTTTGCCGACGATCTGGCGGCGCTGGCGGTTGCTCAGCTTGAGCATGTCCTTGCCGTCGAAGTTCAGCGCGTCGGCGGTGACGATGCCGGGATGCTCGATCAGGCCCATCAGCGCCATCATGGTCACGGATTTACCCGAGCCCGACTCGCCAACGATTGCCAGGACTTCGCCTTTGTCGACGGTAATGTCGAGGCCATCGACCACCGGTACGGCGGTCTTGTCGCCGAAGCGCACGTTGAGATTCTTGATTTCTAACAGTGACATGGGAATCTCCTCAGGCGGCGTTCTTGAGTTTCGGGTCCAGCGCGTCGCGCAGGCCGTCACCCATCAAGTTGATTGCCAGCACGCTGAGCAAAATGGTCAAGCCAGGCAAGCTCACTACCCACCAGGCGCGTTCGATGTAGTCACGGGCCGAAGCCAGCATGGTGCCCCACTCAGGCGTTGGCGGTTGTACGCCAAGGCCCAGGAAGCCCAGGGCCGCGGCATCGAGAATCGCCGAGGAAAAGCTCAGGGTCGCCTGTACGATCAGCGGCGCCATGCAGTTGGGCAGCACGGTGACGAACATCAGGCGTGGCAGGCCGGCACCGGCCAGGCGCGCCGCTGTCACGTAGTCGCGGTTCAGTTCGCCCATCACCGCAGCGCGGGTCAGACGCACGTAGGACGGCAGCGACACGATGGCGATCGCGATCACGGTGTTGATCAGGCCAGGGCCGAGGATGGCGACAATCGCCACCGCCAGCAGCAGCGAAGGCAGGGCCAGCATGATGTCCATCAAACGCATGATGGTCGGGCCGAGCAGGCGCGGGAAGAACCCGGCGAACAGGCCCAGCAGGATGCCGGGGATCAGCGACATCACCACCGACGACAAGCCGATCAGCAGCGACAGGCGCGAACCCTGGATCAGGCGCGAGAGCAGGTCGCGGCCCAGTTCGTCGGTGCCGAGCAGAAACTGCATCTGCCCGCCTTCCAGCCACGCGGGTGGGGTGAGCAGGAAGTCGCGGTATTGCTCGCTCGGGTTATGCGGTGCAACCCAGGGTGCGAAGATCGCGCAGAACACGATCAGCAGCATGAACAACAGGCCGGCGACCGCGCCTTTGTTCTTGGAGAAGGCTTGCCAGAATTCTTTGTACGGGGACGGGTACAGCAGGCTCTGATCGACTGCTGACACTGGAGTAGAGGTAGTCATGGTCATGATCTCAGCGCTGGTGACGGATGCGTGGGTTGGCGAAGCCGTAGAGGATATCCACCACGAAGTTCACCAGGATCACCAGGCAGGCGATCAGCAGAATGCCGTTCTGCACCACCGGGTAGTCCCGCGCGCCAATGGCTTCGATCAGCCATTTGCCGATGCCGGGCCACGAGAAGATGGTTTCGGTCAGTACCGCACCGGCCAGCAGCGTGCCGACTTGCAGGCCGACCACGGTCAGCACCGGGATCAGTGCGTTGCGCAGGCCGTGCACGAACACCACACGCGCCGGCGACAGGCCCTTGGCCTTGGCGGTGCGGATGTAGTCCTCACGCAGCACTTCGAGCATCGACGAGCGGGTCATGCGCGCGATCACCGCCAGCGGGATGGTGCCCAGCACGATGGCCGGCAGGATCAAGTGGTGCAAGGCGTCCCAGAACGCGTCCGGCTCGTCGGCCAGCAGCGTGTCGATGAGCATGAAGCCGGTGCGCGGCTCGATGTCGTAGAGCAGGTCGATACGCCCGGAAACCGGGGTCCAGCCCAGGCTCACCGAGAAGAACATGATCAGGATCAGGCCCCACCAGAAGATCGGCATCGAATAGCCCGCCAGGGAAATGCCCATCACCCCGTGGTCGAACAGCGATCCTCGCTTGAGTGCCGCGATCACCCCGGCCAGCAGGCCCAGGATACCGGCGAACAACAGGGCGGCCATGGACAGTTCCAGGGTCGCCGGAAAGAGTGCGGTGAACTCGGTCCACACGCTGGTGCGGGTGCGCAGGGATTCGCCAAGGTCGCCCTGGGCAAGTTTGCCCACATAGTCCAGGTATTGCGCATACAACGGCTTGTTCAAGCCAAGGCGTTCCATTGCCTGGGCATGCATTTCGGGGTCAACCCGACGCTCGCCCATCATGACTTCTACGGGGTCGCCTGGAATCATGCGAATCAACGCAAAGGTCAGCAACGTGATGCCGAAGAACGTGGGGATCAATAACCCCAGTCGGCGGGCAATAAAACTAAACATCTTGGTGTATACCTCAATCAGCCGGTTAGGCAGGTTCGGCGCCGTCAGGGTCGACGGCGCCGAGCGTTTTTCTTATTTACTTCACCTGGGTGGTGGCGAAGTTATTTGTACCCAGAGGGCTTTGGGTGAAGCCTTCTACGTTCTTGCGCATGGCGGTGAACAGTTTCGGATAAGCCATTGGAAGCCATGGCTGGTCCTTCTCGAAAACATCCTGTGCTTGTTCATAGAGCGCAGCCCGTGAGGCCGGTTCCTTTTCTGCACGGGCCTTGTCGATCAAGTCCTGAAACTCTTTGTTACACCAGCGTGCGTAGTTTTCGCCGTTTTTCGCCGCATCGCAACTCAGGTTGGGTGTGAGGAAGTTGTCCGGGTCACCGTTATCGCCGACCCAGCCAGCCGAAACCATGTCGTGCTCGCCGTTTTTAGCGCGCTTGAGCATTTCGCCCCATTCCATGACTTTGATATTGACCTTCAGGCCAATCTGCGCCAGATCCGCCTGCATGCGCTGGGCGCCGAGCATTGGATTGGGGTTGGTCGGGCCGCCGCCGTTGCGGGTGAACAGGGTGAATTCGGTGCCTTCCGGTACGCCGGCTTCCTTGAGCAGGGCGCGGGCCTTGTCCAGGTCACGCGGCGGGTTTTTCAGTTTTTCGTTGAAACCCAGCAAGGTCGGTGGATAAGGGCCGGTGCCTACTACCGCATTGCCTTTGCCGAACAGGGCTTCGGTGTAGCCTGCCTTGTCGAACGCGATGTTGATCGCATGACGTACCCGGGCATCGCTCATGTATTTGTGGGTGGTGTTCATCGCGGTGTAACTGGTGGTCATCGCCGCCAGTTCGTCAACTTTCAGGTTCGGGTCTTTCTTGATGCTCGGAATATCATCCGGCTTGGGGAACAGCGCGATCTGACATTCGTTGGCCTTGAGCTTCTGCAGGCGCACGTTGTTATCGGTGCTGATCGCCAGGATCAACGGATCAACTGCCGGTTTGCCGCGAAAGTACTCAGGGTTGGCCTTGAAGCGCGCCTGAGCATCTTTTTGATAACGGATGAAGATGAACGGGCCAGTGCCGATGGGCTTGGCGTTGAGGTCATCGGTCTTGCCGGACTTGAGCAACTGGTCGGCGTATTCCTTGGAGTGGATTGAAGAGAATGCCATGCCCAGGTCGGCCAGGAACGGTGCTTCAGGACGGGTCAGGGTAAAGACGACGGTGTGATCATCGGTCTTCTCTACGCTCTTGAGCAGTTCCTTGAAGCCCATGCTTTCGAAGTACGGGTAGCCTACGAGCGACTTTTTATGCCACGGGTGATTCGGGTCCAGCTGGCGCTGGAAGCTCCAAAGCACGTCGTCGGCGTTCAGGTTGCGCGTGGGTTTGAAATAGTCGGTGGTGTGGAACTTGATATCGTCACGCAGGTGGAACGTGTAGGTCAGGCCATCGGCACTGATTTCCGGCAGGTCCTTGGCCAGCGCCGGGACCACTTCGGTGGTGCCGGGCTTGAAGTCCACCAGGCGGTTGAACATGGTTTCGGCTGCGGCGTCAGCGGTCACGGCGGTGGTGTACAGGACCGGGTCAAAACCTTCCGGGCTGGCTTCGGTGCAGACCACCAGCGGTTTGGCCGAAACGCCGATCGCCACGCTCAACAGCGCAGCGGCCATGGCAGCTTGTAACGGGAGCATTTTCATTCAGAGCCCTCTGCAATCGATGGAGCCAGAAACGCGAAGACGGCGGGCTCGTCCTGAGCCCGCCGCTTACCTGGCGCTAATTAAAGAATGTTGAACGGGATGGTGGTGACCAGACGGAACTCTTTGATGCTGCCGTCGGACTGGAACTCGCTGCCACGGTGCTCAACGTAGGTTGCGCGCACGGTAGTGGCTTTGAGCGGGCCGCTCTGCAGGGCGTAAGAGGCGCCTACACCGTATTCCTGGTGCTTCTCGCCGTCCTGGGACTGGATACCGTCGTAGGCGAACTTGGCGCGACCATTGTTGCCGGTGTAGTGGGTACCGTCGATGCCCCAGCCGCGGGCCGAGTAGGCGTTGAACTTCAGGCCTGGCACGCCGTATTCGGCCATGTTGATGGCGTAGGCGATCTGGAACGATTTCTCGTTCGGGCCGTTGAAGTCAGACGTCAGGGAGTTGGCCAGGTAGATGCCGTTGGTTTCGTGCAGGTAGTCGAAGTACTCGTTACCGTTCACTTGCTGGTAGCCGAAGGTCAGGCTGTGGGCCTGGTGAGTCAGGCCAAGGGACAGGGAGAAGGTATCGTTGTCGATTTCCCCCATCTCTTTTTTGCCTTCATCGACCGTCTTGTAGTAGTTGAAGCCGGTGGTCAGGCCCAGTTGCTGAGCGTCGCCCAGTTCGTGGGTCGCGCCGAAGTAGTACTGGTTCCAGAAGTCCTTCACGTTGGCGGCGAAGAAGCTGGTCTTCAGGCTTTTCAGCGGCTGGTAGTTCACACCCAGGGTGGAGACCTTGTCGGTTTCCGCGCCATTGCCGTATTCGCTGCGGAATTTCGACAGGCTCTGTTCGGTACGCGGGGAAACGCGATCGAAAATGCCGCCCTGGAACGACAGGTTGCTGAACTCTGCGCTGTTGAAGCTCACACCCTGGAAGCTTGAAGGCAGCGCACGGTTGCCGATGGTGTCGACGATGCCGCTGCTGAAGTTCTGGCGACCGGCGGTCAGTGTGGTGTTGGACACGCGGAACTGCACGTTGGCCAGGCCCAGTTTGCTCCACTGGTCGACGGCATCACCGTTGGAGTCGGCCAGGGTGCGGTTGGAGCCGCCCTTGATATCACGCTTGCTGCGGTCCAGGACCAGCGCGTTGTACACCGCCACTTCGGTCTTGACGCCGACAGTGCCCTGGGTGAAACCCGAGCTGGCGTTGAGGATGGTGCCCTGCACCCAGTTGGTACGGTTGCGGTCGGTACGGGTTTCACCATGCTTCTGGTACGAGAAGGTGCCCCCACGGTATTTGCTTTCATGGGAGTACCAGTTACGCGTGGTGCCGCCCAGGCTGAAATCTTCGATGAAGCCCTTGGCCTCGCTTTGGGCGCTGGTGCCGGCCAGAGTGGTAGGAACGAAGTCCTGGCTCTGGGTTTCAGCGTAGGCGGTGGCCGTGATGCTGCTGATGGCCAGGGCCAGAAGCGCTTTGCTGCTCAGTTTCATGGGTGAAGCTCCTTTGGTTCTCTTTTTTATGCCGGTCTTTTTAGGTGAACCGGCTATTGGGTGTGTAACTCGTTCAAGCTATTGCAAACGTTTGGCGTAGGAAAATTCCCAACAAAAGCCTGCACGTTTGCCGCAGGGCCAACATCGCCCTGCGCAATCCGGTTATTTTTTCTTATGGGGTGATACTGACGCCCGAGAACACGTTGCGGCCGAAGGGGCTCACTTTGAAGCCTTCGACTTTGGCGCTTAACGGCTGGTTGACCGTCGAGTGGGCGACTGGCGTGATCGGCACCTGCTGCTTGAGCAGTTGCTGTGCCTGTTTGTACAGAACAGTCCTTTGTTCACGGTCGGTGACGACCTTGGCTTGCTTGATCAGCTTGTCGTACGCCGGGTCACACCACATGGAGTAGTTGTTCCCGCCGATGGCGTCGCAGCTGTAGAGGGTGCCCAGCCAGTTGTCCGGGTCACCGTTGTCGCCGGTCCAGCCGATCAGGCTGACATCATGCTCACCGTTCTTGGTGCGCTTGATGTATTCGCCCCATTCGTAGCTGACGATCTTCACTTTCAGGCCGATCTTGGCCCAATCGTTCTGCAGCATTTCAGCCATCAGCTTGGCGTTGGGGTTGTACGGACGTTGTACCGGCATCGCCCAGAGGGTGATCTCGGTGCCTTCCTTCACGCCGGCGGCCTTGAGCAGTTCCTTGGCTTTTTCCGGGTTGTAGGCGGCGTCCTTGATGCTGTCGTCGTAGGACCACTGGGTCGGCGGCATGGCGTTGACGGCCAGTTGTCCCGCACCCTGGTAGACGGCGTTGAGGATGCTCTGCTTGTTCACCGCCATGTCCAGCGCCTGGCGCACTTCAAGCTGGTCGAACGGCTTGTGGCGCACGTTGTAGGCGATGTAGCCGAGGTTGAAGCCCGGCTTGGTCAGCAGTTGCAGGTTCGGGTCGGCCTTGAGCGCGTCGACATCGGCAGGGCGCGGGTGCAGGGTGATCTGGCATTCGCCGGCCTTGAGCTTCTGCACGCGCACCGAAGCGTCGGTGTTGATGGCGAAGATCAGTTGGTCGAGCTTGACCCGGCTCGGGTCCCAGTACTGTTTGTTCGCCACGTAGCGAATCTGCGAGTCTTTCTGGTAACGCTGGAACACAAACGGGCCGGTGCCGATCGGCTTCTGGTTGATATCGCTGGGTTTGCCTTCCTTGAGCAACTGCTCGGCATACTCGGCGGAGAGGATCGCGGCGAAGCTCATGGCGATGTTTTGCACGAACGCGGCGTCGACCGTGTTCAAGGTGATCACCACGGTGTGCGGGTCGGTTTTTTCGACCTTGGCGATGTTCTTGTTCAGGCTCATCCCGTTGAAGTAGGGGAACTCGGTAGGGTAGGCCTTGCGAAACGGATGGTCGGGGTCAAGCATGCGGTTGAAGGTGAACAGCACGTCGTCGGCGTTGAAGTCGCGCGTCGGCTTGAACTCCTTGTTGCTGTGGAACTTCACCCCTCCACGCAGGTGAAACGTGTAGGTCAGTCCGTCTTCGGAAATATCCCAGTTGGTGGCCAGCCCGGGCACGACGTCAGTTGCACCCTTTTCGAACTCGACCAGGCGGTTGTACAACGGCTCTGCAGCGTCGTTGTCGGTGGCGGTGGTGTATTGCGCGGTGTCAAAGCCTGCCGGGCTGCCCTCGGAGCAGAACACCAGGCTCTTCTTGTCGGCGGCTTCAGCCGTTGTGGCCACGGCCAGAAGGCTGGTGGCAAACAGTGCGGATAGAACGGTGGTATGGCGCATGACGATCCCGATCCTTGTTTGTAGTTATCAACAGCGAGCGGTCCCACTGGCCACAGCCAGGGAGACATCACTGATCCCACACACAGCGAGTACCTTTCTCAAATTGGGGCCTCTGCCGTCCTACGACGTTATGGGTCGCGGACTTCACAGTAAATGCGCCAAATCGGACTGGCCTTGTAGGTAACGGAGACATGAAGCGCAGTTCATTACTGTAGGACGGCGGCGCTTAAAATGTGGTCTGTTTCCTACGATCTAGGCGGATGAAATAACGGCGACGTTGTGAAACGTCGCCGCTATTGATCCTTACTTGCCGCTTACGCTCACGCCGTAGAAGGAGTTCAAGCCAAACGGGCTGATCTTGAAGTCCTGCACGGTGTTGCGCATGGGTTGATACACCGTCGAGTGCGCGATAGGTGTCATCGGAACTGCGTCTTTGAGTACATGTTGCGCCTGCTTGTACAGCTCGGTGCGTTTGGCGACATCCGATGTGGCCTTGGCTTGTTTCACGATGCCGTCGAATTTCTTGTCGCACCACTTGGAGAAGTTGTTGCCCGACAGCGAGTCGCAGCCGAACAGCACGTTCAGCCAGTTGTCCGGGTCACCATTGTCGCCGCTCCAGCCAATGATCATGGCCTGGTTCTCGCCGCCCTTGGAGCGCTTGATGTACTCGCCCCACTCGTAGCTGGTGATCTTGACCTTCAAGCCGATCTTGGACCAGTCGTTCTGCAGCATCTCAGCCATCAGTTTGGCGTTCGGGTTGTACGGACGCTGAACCGGCATGGCCCACAGCACGATCTCGGTGCCTTCCTTGATGCCGGCTTCCTTGAGCAGCGCCTTGGCTTTCTCGGGATTGTAGGCGGCGTCCTTGATGGTGGTGTCGTAGGACCATTGGGTCGGCGGCATGGCGTTGACGGCCAATTGACCGGCACCCTGGTACACCGAGTCGATGATCTGCTGCTTGTTCACCGACATGTCCAGCGCCTGGCGTACGCGCAGGTCTGCCAGCGGGTTTGGCTGATCGCTGCCCTTGACCTTGTCCATCACGTTGTAGGCCACGTAGCCCAGGTTGAAACCGGCCTGGTGCGGCAGTTTCAGGTCCTTGTCTTCACCCAGCGCCTTGAGGTCGGCCGGACGCGGGAACAGGGTGACCTGGCATTCGTTTTTCTTGAGCTTCTGGATACGCACCGACGGGTCAGTGGTGATGGCGAAGATCAGGTTATCGATCTTCACGTCTTCAGGTTTCCAGTAGTCCTTGTTGCCGGTGTAGCGAATGTTCGAGTCTTTCTGGTAGCTCTTGAACACGAACGGACCGGTGCCGACCGGCTTCTGGTTGATGTCGGCAGGTTTGCCTTCCTTCAACAATTGCGCGGCGTATTCGGCGGATTGGATCGAGGCGAAGCTCATTGCCATGTTCTGAATGAACGCGGCGTCCACGGTGCCAAGGGTGAACTTGACGGTGTGGTCATCGATTTTCTCGATGTTCTTGATGTTGGTGTCCATCCCCATGTCCGTGAAGTACGGGAACTCGGTGGGGTAGGCCTTACGGAATGGATCGTCTTTATTGATCATCCGGTTGAACGTGAACAGGACGTCGTCGGCCGAAAATTCACGAGTCGGCTTGAAGTACGGGGTGGTGTGGAACTTGACGCCTTCGCGCAGGTGGAAGGTATACGTCAGGCCGTCCGGGGACACGTCCCAGCTGGTGGCGAGGCCAGGCACCACGGCGGTGCCGCCGCGTTCGAACTGGCTCAGGCGGTTGAACATGGTTTCGGCCGAGGCATCGAAGTCTGTTCCGGTGGTGTACTGGCCTGGGTCAAAACCGGCCGGGCTCCCTTCGGAGCAGAACACCAGGTTAGTTGCCGCTTGGGCAAATGGGGCTGCGGCCATAAGGCCAGCGCTCACTAATAACGGAAGGACTGCGTGTTTAAGCATGTTGGCCTCATGATTTGTTGTCATTTTTGGTGGTGAGGGCGACCTCGTGAGTCGGCCTGCGGATACTTATGCAGGCGCCATACCCATTGCAAGATGTTGAACGGTTGCAAGCACCAAACAGTGGGACGGGCGTACAAGAATGTCGCATTTATGAAAGTTTCGACATAAATGTGTCCGTTTGGCGGTTTTTTTCGGTGCGTCGGGCGCACCGCAAAAGCCCAATCGAGGCGTCTAGTGCACTCGATTGGGGCGTTGTTGTTACTTATCTAGACTCACACCGTAGAACGGTGTCAGCCCGAACGGGCTGATCTTGAAGTCGCGCACTTGCTTGCGCATTGGCTGGAAAACCGTCGAGTTCGCAATAGGCGTTATAGGTACTTGTTCCTTAAGGATTTGTTGTGCCTGTTGATACCACTTGATGCGCTGTTCGCGGTCGTTGCTGACCTTGGCCTGCTGCACCAGCTTGTCATAGGCCGGGTTACACCATTTGGCGTAGTTGCTGCCCTTGACTGCGGCACAACTGTAGAGCACGCCGAGCCAGTTATCGGGGTCGCCGTTGTCGCCGGTCCAGCCATAAATCATCGCGTCGTGTTCACCATTTTTGGCGCGCTTGATGTATTCGCCCCACTCATAGCTGACGATATTGGCCTTGATGCCGACCTTGGCCCAGTCCTGCTGGATCATTTGTGCGGACATGCGCGCGTTCGGGTTGGAGGCGCGTTGCACGGTCATCGCCCAAAGATCGATGGTGGTACCAGGTGCAACCCCTGCTTCTTTTAGTAGCGCCCGGGCCTTGGTCGGGTCGTACGGTGCATCCTTGATCGCCGGGTCATAAGACCACTGCGCCGGTGGCAGTGCGTTCTGCGCCAATTGTCCGGCGCCCTGATAAACCGCCTTGATGATTGCAGGCTTGTCGATGGCCATATCCAGGGCCTGGCGCACTTTGAGCTGGTCCAGTGGCGGATGGGTAACGTTGTAGGCCAGGAAACCCAGGTTGAAGCCGGCCTGCTGCAGCACGCGCAAGTCAGGGTCCTGTTTCATCACCTCGATGTCGGCGGGGCGTGGGTAGCCGCTGACCTGGCATTCGCCGGCCTTGAGTTTCTGCAGGCGCGCGGCGGCGTCCGGGGTAATGGCGAAGACCAGGTTGTCGAGTTTCACGTCCTCGGGCTTCCAATACTGTTTATTGGCGACGTAGCGGATCTGCGCGTCTTTCTGGTAGCGCTTGAACACGAACGGTCCGGTGCCCACCGGTTTCTGATTGATGTCCTCGGCCTTGCCTTGCTTGAGGAGCTGGGCGGCGTACTCGGCCGATTGCACCGAGGCGAAACTCATGGCCAGGTTCTGCACGAACGAGGCATCGACGTTATTCAGGTTGAAGCGCACGGTGTGGTCGTCGAGTTTGTCGACGCTTTTGATCGTGGTGTTCAGGCCCATGTCGGTAAAGTAGGGCGATTCGGAGGGGTAGGCCTTGCGAAACGGGCTCTCGGCATCCAGCAGGCGTGTGAAGGTAAACACCACATCATCGGCGTTGAAGTCGCGGGTCGGGGTGAAGAAGTCGGTGGTGTGAAACTTGACGCCATCACGTAAGTGGAAGGTGTAGGTGAGGCCGTCTTCGGACACATCCCAGCGGGTGGCGAGGCCGGGCTCGACTTCGGTGCCGCCACGCTTGAACTGGGTGAGGCGGTTGAACACGGTTTCGGCGGAGGCGTCAAAGTCGGTGCCGCTGGTGTATTGGCTGGGATCGAAGCCGGCGGGGCTGGCTTCGGAGCAGTAGACCAGGGTGGTGGAGGCGTGAGCCAGCGGCATAAAGGCCAGGAGGCCTGCGGCAAGGAGGAGCGGTTTGAAGGCAATTCTGTCCATGGAGACCCCTGAAATCGCAACCCTGTAAAAGCTGCGCAAATGAAAACGGCGGTCACCGAGGTTACCGCCGTTCAGGGTTGTCAGGTAGGGGTCACTGCATCTGCACTTCAATCACGCCGTCTGCGCTCATGTTGACCTGGCTGGTGCCGGCTTCCACTTCAGGCGTGGGCGCCGAATCGGCCATCGCCGCTTTCATCATCATGGCGCCGCGCGCGTAGGGCATCGGGTAGCCGTTGGTGTTGAAATTCAGGTTGACGATTTTGTAACCCTTGCCGCCGAGTGCATCGGTAGCCAGTTGCGCACGGGCCTTGAACGCTGCCACTGCGTCTTTGAGCATCGCATCTTCGCTGGCCTTGCGCGTGCTGTCAGCGATGGCGAAGTCCATGCTGTCCATTTTCAGGGTGTTCAACAGCTCGCCGGTGAGTTTGGACAACGCCGGGAAGTCCGCGCTTTCCAGGCGCAGTTCGGCGCGTTCACGCCAGCCGGTGATTTTCTGGTTCTTGCTGTCGTAGATCGGGTAGCTGTTGCGGCTGCCCTGGCGCAGGGTCACGGCCTTGACTTCGCGGGCCTGGCCCAGGGCGGTGTTCATGGTGGTGGTGATTTCAGCGGCAAGCTTGGCCGGGTCGGCGTTCTGCGATTCGGTGTAGAGGGTCACGATCATCTTGTCGCGCGCCACTTCCTGGCTGACTTCGGCGCGCAGGGAGATCTGGTTGTAATGCAGTTCATCGGCGGCCATGGCCGGCAGGCTGGCCAGGGCGCTTGCGCCGAGGGTGAGGACAGCGGCACTGCGAATGAAACGGGACATGAAAGCTCCTTGGGATTGTCGTGTTCGGTATGACTGTAGACGGTGGCGCCGGGTTCTTCGGGTTTACATATTCCCTACATGTTGTGACGGCGCCGACGAACGGTCATCTGCCCCCGCCTGCGTCAAAGAGCCACACGCGCCGTGCCGGCGGGTCTGCTTCGTTTATACTCGTGCCGATCCGCCTGCAGCGCTCATCGGGAGAGCTCATGCTCGCCGCCGTAAAACTGACTTCCGCCACCCGCCAGAACCTCTGGCGCCTGACGTTCATCCGCACGTTGGTATTGGCCGCACAGGCCGGTTCCGTCGGGCTCGCCTATTGGTTCGACCTGCTGCCGCTGCCCTGGCTGCAACTGGCCGTGACCCTCGGCTTTTCCAGCGTGCTGTGTGCGTTTACCGCCATCCGCTTGCGCACCACTTGGCCGGTCACCGAGTTGGAATACGCGCTGCAATTGGCCTGCGACCTGTTTATCCACAGTGTGTTGCTGTACTTCTCCGGCGGTTCCACCAACCCGTTTGTGTCTTATTACCTGGTGCCGCTGACCATTGCCGCCGTGACCTTGCCGTGGCGCTATTCGGTGGTGCTGTCGGGCATCGCGCTGACGCTGTACACGCTGCTGCTGGCGCAGTTCTATCCACTGCAGACCTTTCCGATCGCTCGGGAAAATCTGCAGATCTACGGGATGTGGCTCAGCTTTGCCTTGTCCGCCGCCGTTATCACGTTTTTTGCCGCGCGCATGGCCGAAGAGTTGCGCCGTCAGGAAGAGCTGCGCGCGATTCGCCGTGAAGAAGGCCTGCGCGACCAGCAATTGCTGGCGGTCGCCACGCAGGCGGCAGGTGCCGCCCATGAGCTGGGCACGCCGCTGGCGACCATGAGCGTGCTGCTCAAGGAAATGACCCAGGACCATCACGACCCGGCGTTGCAGGATGATCTCAGCGTGCTGCAGGAACAGGTCAAGCAGTGCAAGTTGACCCTGCAGCAACTGGTACGCGCCGCCGAAGCCAATCGGCGTCTGGCGGTCGAGATGCAGGATGTCACCCAGTGGCTCGACGAAGCCCTGAACCGCTGGCACCTGATGCGCCCCGAAGCCAGTTACCGTTTCAGCCTGTTGGGCCAGGGCAGCGTACCGCGCATGGCGCCGCCGCCGGATCTCACCCAGGCCTTGCTCAACCTGTTGAACAATGCCGCCGACGCTTGCCCTGAAGGCCTGGGCGTGCAGTTGGACTGGGACGCGGAAAACGTCACCATCAGCATTCGTGACCACGGCGCGGGCGTGCCGCTGGCCATTGCCGAGCAGATCGGCAAACCGTTTTTTACCACCAAGGGCAAAGGTTTCGGCCTCGGCCTGTTTTTGAGCAAGGCCAGCGTGACCCGCGCGGGCGGCTCAGTGAAGCTCTATAGTCATGAGGAAGGCGGTACGCTCACCGAGCTGCGCCTGCCCCGTGTCGCACGAGGAGATATCGATGAGTGACGAGATCCAAGTCGAAGGCGAAGAACTGCCGCATTTGTTGCTGGTAGATGATGACGCCACCTTTACCCGCGTGATGGCGCGTGCCATGAGCCGTCGCGGCTTTCGCGTCAGCACCGCAGGCTCGGCCGAAGAAGGCCTGACCATCGCCCAGGCCGACCTGCCGGACTACGCCGCGCTCGACCTGAAAATGGACGGCGACTCGGGCCTGGTGCTGTTGCCCAAGCTGCTCGAGCTCGACCCGGAAATGCGCGTGGTGATCCTCACCGGCTATTCCAGCATCGCCACTGCCGTCGAAGCCATCAAGCGTGGCGCCTGCAACTACCTGTGCAAGCCGGCGGATGCCGATGACGTGCTCGCCGCGCTGCTGTCCGAGCACGCCGACCTCGATACCCTGGTTCCGGAAAACCCCATGTCGGTGGACCGCCTGCAGTGGGAGCACATCCAGCGTGTACTGACCGAGCACGAAGGTAATATCTCCGCCACCGCTCGCGCGTTGGGCATGCACCGACGTACCTTGCAGCGTAAGTTGCAGAAGCGCCCGGTGCGACGCTGAACGGCGACTGAACAACCCGCTTCAGGCTGCACGGATGCACGAACCGATCACCTATGATCGGTTCAAACGCCTGTGATGTTTTCCTACCGAGCCTGAACAATGAATCAGAACGCTGAATATTCCGCGGTCAACGATGCGGTGCGCGGGCAATTCTTCCGCCGAACCTGGGCCATGATCACGCCGTATTGGCGCAGTGAAGAGAAGGGCAGGGCCTGGTTGCTGCTGGCCGCCGTAATTGCTTTGTCGCTGTTCAGCGTGGCGATCTCGGTGTGGATCAACCACTGGTACAAGGATTTCTACAACGCGCTGGAGAAGAAGGACACGGCTGCTTTCTGGCAATTGATCGTTTACTTCGGCGGTATCGCGGCTGTGGCGATCCTGGGCGCGGTGTACCGCCTGTACCTGACCCAGATGCTCACCATCCGCTGGCGTGCCTGGCTGACCGAACAGCACTTCGCACGCTGGCTCGCCCACAAGAACTACTACCAGCTGGAGCAGGGCGGCTACACCGATAACCCGGACCAGCGGATTTCCGAAGACCTCAATACGTTCACCTCCAGCACCTTGAGCCTGGGCCTGGGACTGCTGCGCAACGTGGTCAGCCTGGTGTCGTTCTCGATCATCCTGTGGGGCGTGTCGGGCAGCATCGAGGTGTTCGGCCTCACCATTCCCGGCTACATGTTCTGGTGCGCGCTGCTGTACGCCGCCGTGGGCAGTTGGCTGACGCACTTGATCGGGCGTCGCCTGATCGGCTTGAGCAACCAGCAACAGCGCTTCGAAGCGGATTTGCGTTTCTCCATGGTACGGGTACGTGAAAATGCCGAAAGCATCGCGCTGTACAACGGCGAACCGAATGAAAAGCAACGCCTGAGCACGCGCTTCGGCAAGGTCTGGCACAACTTCTGGGACATCATGAAAGTGTCCAAGCGCCTGACCTTCTTTACCGCCGGCTACAGCCAGATCGCGATTATCTTCCCGTTTATCGTCGCCGCGCCGCGCTACTTCACCGGCAAGATCGAACTGGGCGAGCTGATGCAAATCAACTCGGCGTTCGGCAATGTGCAGGAGAACTTCAGTTGGTTTATCAACGCCTACTCAGAACTGGCGTCGTGGCGCGCTACCAGTGACCGTCTGCTGAGTTTCCAGCAGGCCATGAGCGACAACGAGCAGCGTGCCCCGGCCATCGATGTGCGCCCTGAAGGCGAACACCTGGTGATCAAGAATCTGGGCATGGACCTGGCCGACGGCCGTCACTTGCTCACCGACGCCGACATGACCGTGGAGCCTGGCCAGCGAGTGATGCTCAGCGGGCGTTCCGGCAGCGGCAAGAGCACCTTGCTGCGGGCGATGGGACATCTGTGGCCGGCCGGCCATGGCAGCATTCGCCTGCCGGCGACGCGCTATCTGTTTCTGCCGCAGAAGCCGTATTTACCGATTGGCACGCTCAAGGCCGTGCTGAGTTATCCACAGGACGACAGCGTCTATCCGGCAGAGCGTTATGCACAGGTCCTGGAAACCTGCCGCCTGCCGCATCTGGTGGGTCGCCTGGATGAAGCCAATCACTGGCAGCGCATGCTCTCGCCTGGCGAGCAACAGCGCCTGGCCTTTGCCCGTGCGTTATTGTTCGCGCCGCAGTGGCTGTACATGGACGAAGCGACCTCGGCCATGGATGAGGAGGATGAGGCAACGTTGTATCAGGCGCTGATCGATGAACTGCCGGGGTTGAGCATCGTCAGCGTCGGCCACCGCAGCAGTCTCAAGCGCTTCCATGAAAGGCATGTGCGGATCGAGGGTGGGCGGTTGCAGGAGCAGATTTAAAGTCTTGCTCGGTCAAGTGTGGGAGGGGGCTTGCCCCCGATGGCTGCCTTTGGGCCGACTGGGGTGTTGGATCAGACCGAGTACATATCCGTTTCTGTGGTAACGGCCACTTAGGGTTCCGCCCTGACGGCGGCTCACTTTTGAAAA
>NZ_CVTO01000102.1:0-30723 GCF_900004715.1 Pseudomonas sp. 24 E 13 | reverse complement strand
ACGGGGCGCCTAGGATCAAAAGCAGATCAAGATCAAGAGCGACTCGCTTCGCATCGTGGTTACGGTTGGGTGCTACGCAGGTGTGTAGATACGTATGGCCATCGGGGGCAAGCCCCCTCCCACATTAGATCTCCATGGTCAGGGAAACTTAGCCCCCAACAAAAAGCCCGGCTGATCATCGATCAGCCGGGCTTTTTAATTGCTTGAATGAATTACTTCTTCAAACCGTAATGCTCATCCAGCATGCCGGGGGCGTTCGGCGTTTTTGGCGCGTAGTCCCGCGGCGGTTCCTGGTTTTCCCGGGGCGGGGTCAGGCGTTCCCGTGGGGTTTGCGGTGCATCGGAATGCAGCGCGGCCAGCAGGCGCTGGCGGGTGATGTCGTCGAGGGCCAGGCGGTTTGCACCATCGGCGAGATGATCCTGTACTTCCTGGTAGCTTTGGGTGAGCTTCTTGACCAGGGTCGCGGTGCTGTTGAAGTGGGTAACAACCTCGTTCTGATAACTGTCAAAACGTTCCTGAATGTCATCCAACTGACGTTGCGTGCGGTTAGGCGCGGCATTCGGCAGCAGGCGAGCAACCAGGAATCCAATGGCGACACCGGCAACCAGGGCAAGAGTCGGCAACAACCAAACTAAGAGCGAGTGTTCCACGAGTCCTTCCTCTATAAACGGCTTTGCTTTACGTTAACGGCTCAAACCTGCGCTGTATACCGCGATTAAGCTCGCAATGATGCCATGCACAGACTTTTAGCTAGACGAGTCGACCCCTTGAGAGGTCACGGAGTTCATCCTTGCTCATGCGTGAAACCCCCGTTTTGATCGATGGCCCGGTGGGCCAACTGGAAGCCCTGTATCTGGATCACCCCGAACCACGTGGCCTGGCGCTGATCTGCCACCCCAACCCGGTGCAGGGCGGGACCATGCTCAATAAAGTGGTGTCGACCCTGCAGCGCACCGCGCGCGATGCCGGTTTGATTACGTTGCGTTTCAATTATCGTGGTGTCGGCGCCAGCGCCGGTTCCCACGATATGGCCAGCGGTGAAGTCGACGATGCCGAAGCGGCCGCCACCTGGTTGCGCGAAAAACACCCGCAGTTGCCGCTGACCCTGCTGGGGTTTTCCTTTGGTGGGTATGTGGCCGCAAGCCTCGGCGGCCGCCTGGAAGCCAAGGGCGAAAAGCTTGCGCACCTGTTCATGGTCGCCGCCGCCGTGATGCGTCTGCGCGACACCGATGTGCTGCCGCAGGGTTGCCCGTTGACCCTGATCCAGCCGGAAACCGACGAAGTGGTCGACCCGCAAGTTGTCTACGACTGGTCCGCCGCCTTGAATCGCCCCCATACGCTGCTGAAAGTGGCAGAATGCGGACACTTTTTTCATGGCAAGCTGACCGATCTCAAGGATCTGGTGCTGCCACGCCTTTCGAATTGACGACAAGCGATCACCCATGACGACCCGTACCCGCATCCTCACCGGCATCACCACCACCGGCACGCCGCACCTGGGCAACTACGCCGGTGCGATCCGCCCGGCGATCCTTGCCAGCGAAGACGCCAATGCCGATTCCTTCTACTTCCTGGCCGACTACCACGCCCTGATCAAGTGCGATGACCCGCAGCGCATCCAGCGCTCGCGCATGGAAATCGCCGCGACCTGGCTGGCCGGCGGCCTGGATGTGAACCGAGTGACGTTCTACCGCCAGTCCGACATCCCCGAGATCCCCGAGCTGACCTGGCTGCTGACCTGTGTGGCCGCCAAAGGCCTGCTCAACCGCGCCCACGCCTACAAGGCGTCGGTGGACAAAAACGTGGAGAGCGGCGAAGACCCGGACGCGGGCATCAGCATGGGCCTGTACAGCTACCCGGTATTGATGGCGGCGGACATCCTGATGTTCAACGCGCACAAGGTGCCGGTCGGCCGCGACCAGATCCAGCACGTGGAAATGGCCCGTGATATCGGCCAGCGTTTCAACCACCTGTTCGGCAACGGTAAAGAATTCTTCACCATGCCTGAAGCGTTGATCGAAGAAAGCGTCGCCACCTTGCCGGGCCTGGACGGGCGCAAGATGTCCAAGAGCTATGACAACACCATCCCGTTGTTCACCAGCGCCAAGGACATGAAGGAGTCGATCTCGCGGATCGTCACCGATTCGCGCGCGCCAGGCGAAGCCAAGGACCCGGACAATTCCCACCTGTTCACCCTGTACCAGGCATTCGCGACCAAGGCCCAGGAAGAAGAATTCCGTGGTGAGCTGCTGCAAGGCCTGGGCTGGGGCGAGGCGAAGAACCGTCTGTTCCAACTGCTCGACGGCCAACTCGGTGAAGCGCGCGAGCGTTATCACCAACTGATGTCGCGCCCGTCCGACATGGAAGACCTGCTGCTGGTCGGTGCGAAAAAAGCCCGTGCCGTGGCGGCGCCGTTCCTGGCTGAGCTGCGCGAAGCGGTGGGCCTGCGCTCGTTCGTCAACCAGGCTGCGGCGCCGGTCGCCACCAAGAAGAAAGCAGCGAAGGCTGCGCGCTTCGTGAGCTTTCGTGAGGACGACGGCAGCTTCCGCTTCCGCCTGCTGGCGGCCGATGGCGAGCAACTGCTGCTGTCGCGCCACTTCGCCGACGGCAAAGCGGCAGGCGCGGTGACCAGGCAATTGCAGAGCGGTGATTTGGACATACGCACCGAGGCCCAGCGCTTCAGCGTATGGCTGGACGACGCCGCTGTGGCTGACAGCGCCGAGTTCGCCGACAGCGTCTCCCGCGATGCCGCCATCGCTGCGTTGCGCGTCGCGTTGGCCCCTTCCGAGGATTAACCCGACCAAGGGTTGATTGCCATTATCCAGGGCCGTCGTTACAGTGACGGCCCGTTTTTGTTGCCTTGCTAACGAAATTATGACGCCCCTAGAACGATATCAAGCTGATCTGAAACGCCCTGACTTCTTCCATGACGCGGCCCAGGAAAATGCGGTGCGTCATTTGCAGCGCCTGTATGAAGACCTGGTCGCAGCCTCGCAAACCAAGCCGGGGATGTTCAGCAAGCTGTTTGGCAAAAAAGACCACACGCCGGTCAAGGGCCTGTACTTCTGGGGTGGCGTCGGCCGGGGCAAGACTTACCTGGTGGACACTTTCTTCGAAGCGCTGCCGTTCAAGGAAAAGGTGCGTACCCACTTCCACCGCTTCATGAAGCGTGTGCACGAAGAAATGAAGACCCTGCCGGGGGAAAAGAACCCGCTGACGATCATTGCCAAGCGTTTCTCCGACGAAGCGCGGGTGATCTGCTTCGATGAGTTCTTCGTCTCCGACATCACCGACGCCATGATCCTCGGCACCTTGATGGAAGAGCTGTTCAAGAACGGCGTGACCCTGGTCGCCACCTCGAACATCGTGCCCGATGGCCTCTACAAGGACGGCCTGCAGCGCGCGCGCTTCCTGCCGGCCATTGCGTTGATCAAGCAGAACACCGATATCGTCAATGTCGACAGCGGCGTCGACTATCGTTTGCGTCACCTTGAGCAGGCGGAGCTGTTCCACTTTCCGCTCAACGAAGCGGCCCACGAAAGCCTGAAGAAAAGCTTCCGCGCGTTGACGCCGGAATGCACCCAGGCGGTGGAAAACGACAAGTTGATGATCGAGAACCGCGAAAT
Organism: Pseudomonas sp. 24 E 13; assembly: GCF_900004715.1. Classification (NCBI taxonomy): domain Bacteria; kingdom Pseudomonadati; phylum Pseudomonadota; class Gammaproteobacteria; order Pseudomonadales; family Pseudomonadaceae; genus Pseudomonas; species Pseudomonas sp. 24 E 13. Next base: position 27,097 of record NZ_CVTO01000102.1, on the reverse strand, counting down.
CATCGCCTTGCGTACCTGCGATGACGTGGCCTGGTTCGAATTCCGTCAACTGTGCGACGGCCCGCGTAGCCAGAACGACTACATCGAACTGGGCAAGATCTTCCATGCGGTGATCTTGAGCGGTGTAGAGCAGATGGGCGTGACCACCGACGACATTGCGCGGCGCTTTATCAACATGGTCGACGAGTTCTACGACCGTAACGTCAAGCTGATCATCTCGGCGGAAGTCGAACTCAAGGACCTGTATACCGGCGGGCGCTTGAACTTCGAATTCCAGCGCACCTTGAGCCGTTTGCTGGAAATGCAGTCCCACGAATTCCTGTCGCGCGGACACAAACCCTAAGATCAATGCAAATCAAACTGTGGGAGGGGGCTTGCCCCCGATAGCGGTGGATCAGTCAACTCATGCAGTGACTGACACCCTGCTATCGGGGGCAAGCCCCCTCCCACATTGGTTTTGTGTATATCCAGTTACGCGGCCTGCTGGAATTGCTGGCGGTATTGATTCGGCGACAACTCCGTGTGCTGCCTGAACAACCGCGCAAAGAAGCTCGCATCGTCGTAACCCACCTCATAGCTGATGGTCTTGATGCTCTTGCGGCTGCCCGACAGCAGGCCCTTGGCGGTCTCGATGCGCAAGCGTTGCAGATAATGCAGCGGCTTGTCGCCGGTGGCGGCCTGGAAGCGGCGCATGAAGTTGCGGATGCTCATGCCGTGCTCCCTGGCGACGTCTTCGAAGCGGAACTTGTCGGCAAAGTGTTCTTCGAGCCAATGCTGGATCTGCAGGATGATCACATCCTGGTGCAGCTTCTGCCCGCCGAAACCGATCCGCCCCGGCGAATAGCTGCGTTGCACCTCATACAGAATGTCGCGGGCCACGGCCTGGGCGATGTTGGCCCCGCAGAAGCGTTCGATCAGATAAATGTAGAGGTCGCAGGCTGAGGTAGTGCCGCCGGCGCAGTACAGGTTGTCGGCGTCGGTCAGGTGCTTGTCCTGGTTGAGCTGCACCTGGGGGAAGCGTTCGCTGAATACAGTGAAGAAGCGCCAGTAAGTGGTCGCTTCCTTGCCATCGAGCAGGCCGGCTTCGGCCAGCCAGAATACCCCGGTGGCTTCGCCGCACAGCACGGCGCCGCGGGCGTGTTGTTCGCGCAGCCACGGCAGCACCTGGGGGTAGCGGGTGCACATGGCGTCGAAGTCGTCCCAGAAGGCCGGCAGCACGATGATGTCGGCATCTTCCAGGCCGCCGTCCACCGGCATGATCACATCGCTGAAACTGCGCACCGATTGCCCGTCGGGGCTGACCAGGCGCGTTTCAAAGGCAGGGGTCAGGCCCAGGCCTTGTTGCTTGCCATAACGCAGGCTGGCGAGGTGGAAAAAATCCTTGGCTTGCATGAGGGTGGAAGCGAATACCCGATCAATGGCCAGAATGCTGACGCGCCGCAGGGGCGTGGAGATTTGGTTAGACATAATTTCATTTATTCTTATAGGGGAAAGTGGTCACCAGACGGCTGGATCGTCTTATTTTTTGTCGCATGTGTCCAGTGTCCCGTGACGCATTCGCGGCATAGGCTCTGTGGGGTCATTTTTGTCCGACAATCCACGCAGGTGACCCATGATTGCCAGAACCTTGTTCAGCCCGGAGCACGAACTCTTTCGCGACAGCGTGGGCACCTTTCTTGAAAAGGAGGCGGCGCCCTTCCATGGGCAATGGGAGAAACAGGGTCATATCGACCGCAGCCTGTGGAACAAGGCGGGGGAGGCGGGGATGCTGTGTTCGCACGTGCCGGAAGAATACGGCGGGCTGGGCGCGGACTTTCTCTACAGCGCGGTGGTGATCGAAGAGATCAGTCGCCTGGGCTTGACCGGCATTGGTTTTTCACTGCATTCGGACATTGTCGCGCCGTACATCCTTCACTACGGCAGCGAAACGCTGAAACACAAATACTTGCCCAAGTTGGTTTCGGGCGAGAAGGTCACGGCCATTGCCATGACCGAGCCGGGGGCCGGCTCCGACCTGCAAGGGGTGAAGACCACGGCAGTGGCGGACGGTGATGACTATGTGATCAACGGCTCCAAGACCTTTATCACCAACGGCTATCTGGCCGACCTGGTGATCGTGGTCGCCAAGACCGATCCCAAGGCCGGCGCGAAGGGCACCAGCCTGTTCCTGGTGGAAGCCGATACACCGGGCTTCGCCAAGGGCAAGCGCCTGGAGAAGGTCGGCATGAAGGCCCAGGACACCTCGGAGTTGTTCTTCCAGGATGTGCGTGTGCCCAAGGAAAACCTGCTGGGCCAGTCCGGAATGGGCTTTGCGTACCTGATGCAGGAACTGCCCCAGGAGCGGCTGACCGTGGCGATTGGCGCGCTGTCTTCAGCGGAGGCGGCGCTGCAGTGGACGTTGGATTACACCCGCGAGCGCAAGGCGTTCGGCAAGGCGATTGCCGACTTTCAGAACACCCGGTTCAAGCTGGCGGAGATGGCCACCGAGATTCAAATCGGCCGCGTGTTCGTGGATAAATGCCTGGCACTGCACTTGGAAGGCAAGCTGGATGTGCCCACTGCGGCAATGGCCAAGTATTGGGCCACGGACCTGCAATGCAAGGTGCTCGATGAGTGCGTGCAACTGCACGGCGGCTACGGCTTCATGTGGGAATACCCGATTGCGCGGGCGTGGGCGGATGCGCGCGTGCAGCGCATTTATGCGGGGACCAATGAGATCATGAAGGAGATTATTGCGCGGGCGCTTTGATTGTGTGGTGTGGCTGATGGCCTCATCGGGGGCAAGCCCCCTCCCACACATTTTGATCTGTGAACAGGGTCAAGTGTGGGAGGGGGCTTGCCCCCGATGGCGGCCTGAAGGTCAATCAGGGCGCCGGATTCGGATGATCCTTCTGAATCGCCTCAATCCCTTCCAGCACTTCTTTCGACAGTTTCAAATCGGCACTGGCAATGTTGCTGTCCAGTTGCTCCAGGCTCGTGGCGCCGATGATATTGCTGGTCACAAACGGCTGTTGCGTCACAAACGCCAGCGCCATCTGCGCCGGGTCCAGGCCATGTTCCCGCGCCAATGCCACATAACGGCTGCACGCCGCTTCCGACTGCGGATTGAAGTAGCGACTGAAGCGGCTGTACTGCGTCAGACGCGCCTTGGCCGGGCGCGCGCCGCCCTCGTACTTGCCGCTGAGCATGCCGAACGCCAGGGGCGAGTAGGCCAGCAAGCCGCATTGTTCGCGAATCGCGATTTCCGCCAGGCCCACTTCAAAGCTGCGGTTGAGCAGGTTGTAGGGGTTCTGGATCGACACCGCACGGCTCCAGCCACGGGCTTGGGCCAGGGCCAGGAATTTCATGGTGCCCCACGGCGTTTCGTTGGACAGGCCGATGTGGCGGATCTTGCCGGCCTTGACCTGCTCATCCAGCGCTTCGAGGGTTTCCTCCAGCGGGGTGAGGTCGTCTTCGTCCTTGTGCTTGTAGCTCAATTGGCCGAAAAAGTTGGTGCTGCGCTCCGGCCAGTGCAGTTGGTAGAGGTCGATCCAGTCGGTCTGCAGGCGTTTGAGGCTGGCGTCTAGCGCCTCGGCAATGTGCTTGCGGTTATGGCGCAGATGACCGTCGCGGATGTAATCGATGGTGTTGCCGGGGCCGGCGATCTTGCTGGCGAGGATCCAGTCGGCGCGGTCGCCACGGCTCTTGAAGTAATTGCCGATATAACGCTCGGTCGTGGCATAGGTATCGGCTTTGGGCGGTACCGGGTACATTTCCGCCGTATCGAGGAAGTTGATTCCGGCCGCCTTGGCCCGTTCGATCTGGGCGAAGGCCTCTGCCTCGCTGTTCTGCTCACCCCAGGTCATGGTGCCCAGGGCGATCGCGCTTACGTTCAGATCGGTCCGGCCCAGCTGTCGATAATCCATCGGGTACTCCTTCAGGGGAAAACAATCATAAAAGCAGGTTGAATTTTTTTTCGCAATCTGCATAATTGCCCACCTCTTTCTGCAGTGGAAGTGATGCGCCGCCTGCCGAAGAATCTTGCCGTTGAACGGACGCGCTGACCCGAGCCCCCGATAGCGTCTGTATCCGGCTGCCTTTGACCTTGTCAAAGTACGCACTATTCAGTAAGATCCGCCGTCTAATTTACAGGGCGGCCCCTGAGGCTATTAAAGAATGACAACTTTTACTGCAAAACCGGAAACAGTTCAGCGCGACTGGTTTGTCGTCGACGCCGCTGGTCAGACCCTGGGTCGTCTGGCCACTGAAGTCGCCAGCCGTCTGCGTGGCAAGCACAAGCCTGAATACACCCCGCACGTTGATACCGGTGACTACATTGTCATCATCAACGCTGAGCAGGTACGTGTTACCGGCAACAAAGCGCAAGACAAAATGTACTACCGTCACTCCGGTTTCCCAGGCGGTATCAAGTCTTCCAACTTTGAAGGCCTGATCTCCAAGAAGCCTGAAGCCCCGATCGAAATCGCGGTCAAAGGCATGCTGCCTAAGGGCCCACTGGGTCGCGATATGTTTCGCAAGCTGAAAGTCTATGCGGGCGCTGTACACCCTCATGCTGCTCAGCAGCCCCAAGAACTGAAGTTTTAACGGAATAGTTCATTATGTCGGCGACTCAAAATTACGGCACTGGCCGTCGCAAAACCGCAACCGCACGCGTTTTCCTGCGTCCGGGCACTGGTAACATCTCGATCAACAACCGCTCCCTGGACAACTTCTTCGGCCGCGAAACTGCCCGCATGGTAGTTCGTCAGCCGCTGGAATTGACCGAGACCGTTGAAAAGTTCGACATCTACGTCACCGTTATCGGTGGCGGTGTAAGTGGTCAAGCTGGCGCAATCCGCCACGGTATCACTCGCGCTCTGATGCAGTACGACGAAACCCTGCGTGGCGCTCTGCGCAAAGCTGGCTTCGTAACTCGCGATGCTCGTGAAGTTGAACGTAAGAAAGTCGGTCTGCGTAAAGCGCGTAAGCGTCCGCAGTACTCGAAGCGTTAATTCGCTTTACGTTCCACAAAAACGCCCAGCCTCCTCACGGAGCTGGGCGTTTTTTATTGCCTGGGATTTATGCAGATTTTTCGCCGTGACAACTTGCCACATCCGTAGACCCCCTATACTACAAGGCCTGGGGGTGGAGCTCCGGGTAATTCCCTTGTCATACGTGGGGCTTTTCATTACCATCCGTCAAAATTTTTATAAGTAAAGATTCAACACTTAGTAGACGCCTGATTTAACAGGCCAAAAAGCTGATGGGAGAGGACTGAATGAGCAATGACGGCGTGAATGCAGGCCGGCGTCGCTTCCTCGTAGCAGCCACATCCGTGGTGGGTGCTGCAGGAGCGGTGGGGGCTGCGGTCCCGTTCGTGGGGTCATGGTTTCCCAGTGCCAAGGCGAAAGCCGCAGGTGCACCGGTGAAGGTGAATGTCAGCAAGATCGAGCCAGGGCAGCAGATGATTGCTGAATGGCGCGGCCAGCCGGTCTTCATTGTTCGTCGTACCGAGGAAATCCTGGGGAATCTCAAGAAGATTGAAGGCCAGTTGTCTGACCCCCAATCCGAGAAGTCCGACCAACCCGCCTACGCCAAGAACGAAGCACGTTCGATCAAGCCGGAGATCCTGCTGCTGGTGGGGCTGTGTACCCACCTGGGTTGCTCGCCTACGTTTCGCCCGGAAGTCGCGCCCGCTGACTTGGGCAAGGACTGGGTTGGCGGTTACTTCTGCCCCTGCCACGGTTCCCATTACGACCTCGCCGGCCGTGTCTACAAGTCCCAGCCTGCACCCTTGAACCTGCCGGTTCCTCCGCACACCTACGAAACTGACGACCTTATTGTCATTGGCCTCGATAAGGAGAACGCGTGATGAGCAAGTTCATGGATTGGGTGGATGCGCGCTTCCCCGCCACCAAAATGTGGGAAGACCATCTCAGCAAATATTACGCGCCGAAAAACTTCAACTTCTTCTACTTCTTCGGCTCCCTGGCACTGCTGGTGCTGGTCAACCAGATCGTCACCGGTGTCTGGCTGACGATGAGCTATACGCCTTCGGCGGAAGAGGCGTTTGCCTCTGTCGAGTACATCATGCGTGACGTCGAGTACGGCTCGATCCTGCGCCTGCTGCACTCTACCGGCGCATCGGCGTTCTTTATCGTCGTCTACCTGCACATGTTCCGTGGCCTGCTCTACGGTTCGTACCAGAAACCTCGCGAGCTGGTGTGGGTGTTCGGCATGCTGATCTACCTGGCGCTGATGGCCGAAGCCTTCATGGGTTACCTGCTGCCATGGGGCCAGATGTCGTACTGGGGCGCCCAGGTGATCATCTCGCTGTTCGGTGCCATCCCGGTGATCGGCAACGACCTGACCCAGTGGATTCGCGGCGACTACCTGATCTCGGGCATCACCCTGAACCGCTTCTTCGCCTTGCACGTGGTGGCCTTGCCGATCGTGATCCTGGGCCTGGTGGTATTGCACATCCTGGCGCTGCATGAAGTCGGCTCCAACAACCCGGATGGCGTGGATATCAAGAAGCACAAGGACGAGAACGGCATCCCGCTGGACGGCATTCCATTCCACCCGTACTACACCGTAAAAGACATTGTCGGCGTGGTCGTGTTCCTGTTCGTATTCTGTTCGATCGTATTCTTTTTCCCGGAGATGGGTGGTTATTTCCTGGAGAAGCCTAACTTTGAACAGGCTAACGCCTTCAAGACACCCGAGCATATTGCCCCGGTCTGGTACTTCACGCCGTTCTACGCCATCTTGCGTGCGATCCCCGACAAACTCCTGGGCGTTATCGCCATGGGCGCGGCGATTGCGGTGCTGTTCGTGCTGCCGTGGCTCGACCGCAGCCCGGTCAAGTCCATGCGCTACAAGGGCTGGCTGAGCAAGATCTGGCTGTGGGTGTTCTGCATTTCGTTCGTGATCCTGGGCGTGCTGGGCGTACTGGCGCCGACCCCCGAGCGCACGTTGCTGTCGCAGGTCTGCACCTTCCTGTACTTCGCCTACTTCATTCTGATGCCGTTCTACACCCGGCTCGAGAAGACCAAACCGGTTCCGGAAAGGGTGACTGGCTGATGAAAAAATTATTCGTTGCATTAGTGCTTGCGGCCCTGCCGCTCCTGTCTCTGGCCGCCGAGCATGGCGCGCAACTGGAAAAGGTCGACATCGACGTCTCCGATAAAGCCGCTCTGCAGGACGGTGCGCGCACGTTCGCCAACTACTGCATGGGCTGCCACAGCGCCAAGTTCCAGCGCTACGAGCGGGTGGCCGACGACCTGGGCATCCCCCATGAGTTGATGCTGGAAAAACTGGTGTTCACCGGGGCCAAGATCGGCGACCACATGAACATCGGCATGAAGCCGGCGGACGCCAAGGCCTGGTTCGGTGCAGCACCGCCGGACCTGACCCTGGTAGCGCGTGTGCGGGGCACCGACTGGCTCTACGGCTACCTCAAATCCTTCTACGAAGACCCGACCCGGCCCTGGGGCGTGAACAACAAAGTGTTCCCGAACGTCGGCATGCCCAACGTTCTGGTCGGCCTGCAGGGTCGCCAGGTGGTAGGATGCAAGCAGGTTCAGGTCGTTGAAGACGGCAAGAAGCAATATGATCCGTTGACCGGCACGCCGCTGACCCATGAAGCGTGCGATCAACTGACCATCGTGCCCAAGACCGGTACGCTGAACGAAGAGCAGTTCGACGAGAAGGTCAAGAACCTGGTGACCTTCCTGGCCTACTCGGCCAACCCGGTCAAACTGCAGCACCAGCGCATCGGTACGTACGTCTTGCTGTACCTGGCTTTCTTCTTCGTATTCGCCTATCTGCTCAAACGCGAGTACTGGAAGGATGTGCATTGATCCAACCGTAAGCAATTGCTGTTAATCTTGCGCGCCCAGCGGCATCTCTGAACGTAGCGCCGGTTTTACCGGACGTTACAGGGATGCTCTCTGGGCGCGCTCGTTTTTGAGCTTTCGATAATTTCAACAAGCGAGGAGGACCGCCATGGGCGTGACCAACCGGTTGGCCTGTTACTCCGACCCCGCCGACCACTATTCCCACCGAGTACGCATCGTGCTCGCAGAGAAGGGTGTCAGCGCCGAGATCATCAGTGTGGAGGCGGGCCGTCAGCCGCCGAAGCTGATCGAAGTGAACCCTTACGGCAGCTTGCCCACCCTGGTCGATCGTGACCTGGCGTTGTGGGAGTCAACCGTGGTGATGGAATATCTGGATGAGCGTTACCCGCATCCGCCTTTGCTGCCGGTTTACCCGGTGGCGCGTGCCAACAGCCGCCTGCTGATCCATCGGATCCAGCGTGACTGGTGCGGGCTGGTGGATGTGATTCTCGATACCCGCAGTAAAGAGGCCGCGCGCGTACAGGCGCGCAAGGAATTGCGCGAAAGCCTGACCGGCGTTTCGCCGCTGTTCGCCGATAAACCTTTTTTCCTCAGTGAGGAACAAAGTTTGGTCGATTGCTGCCTATTACCCATACTCTGGCGCTTGCCGGTTCTGGGCATTGAACTGCCACGGCCGGCCAAGCCGTTGCTTGATTACATGGAGCGCCAATTTGCGCGTGAGGCTTTCCAGGCGAGTCTGTCTGGTGTCGAACGCGATATGCGCTAAGGCTTAAGGAGCCGCTGATGAACTCCAGTCGACCCTACCTGGTCCGCGCGCTCTATGAGTGGATTGTGGACAATGATTGCACCCCGCACATGCTGGTCAACTCCGAATTTCCTGCGGTGCAGGTTCCGCAGGGTTTTGCCAGTGACGGACAGATTGTATTGAACGTATCGCCCAGTGCGGTGCGCCACCTGCACATGGACAACGAAGCGGTCAGTTTCGAAGGGCGTTTCGGCGGTGTGCCGCATACGCTGTTCGTGCCGATCGGCGCCATCCTCGGGATTTACGCCCGTGAGAACGGCCAGGGCATGGTGTTCGATTTGGAGTCGCCTTTCGAGGACGACGAAACGATCGAAGGGCAAGGCGGCGATGATGTGCCGCCGCCGGATAACGAGCCGCCGCGCCCTACTGGCCGGCCGAGCTTGAAAGTGGTGAAGTAAGCGGCTGCCGCCTCCGGGCGAGCCTGAAAAATGCCTCGGCGGTTGCCGGGGCTTTTTTTTGCCTGCCGCACAGGCATGAAAGTCGCGACAGGGACGGTGATCGTACAACCGCCATGGGCTATGATGCGTCTTCAGTTCACCGAGAAAGATGACTCATCATGGAAAACGCCAACCCCGTCCCACGTCTTCCCCGCAAGCGTCGCAGCCTTGCCCAGGAATTGGTCACGGTGTTGTCCGAACAGATCCGCGACGGCCAGCTCAAGCGTGGCGACAAGCTGCCTACCGAGTCGGCAATCATGGAGGCCCATGGCGTCAGCCGGACCGTGGTGCGCGAGGCGATTTCGCGCTTGCAGGCGGCGGGGCAGGTGGAGACGCGGCACGGTATCGGTACGTTCGTATTGGACACGCCGAGCCCGAGCGGTTTTCGCATCGACCCGGCCACCGTGGTGACGCTGCGCGATGTGTTGGCGATCCTCGAGTTGCGGATCAGCCTGGAAGTGGAGTCCGCAGGCCTGGCCGCCTTGCGCCGCAGCGAGGAACAACTGGCAGCCATGCGTGCCGCCCTCGACGCGCTGAATGAAAGTGCGGCCCATGCCGGTGATGCGGTAGCGTCAGACTTTGCATTCCACCTGGAAATTGCGCTGTCCACCGGCAACCGTTACTTCACCGACATCATGACCCACCTGGGCACCAGCATCATTCCGCGTACCCGCTTGAATTCGGCGCGCCTGGCCCATGATGACCAGCAGCATTACATGGGGCGCTTGAGTCGCGAGCATGAAGAGATTTATGAGGCCATCGCGCGTCAGGATTCGGACGCGGCGCGTGCGGCCATGCGCTTGCATTTGACCAATAGCCGAGAGAGGCTGCGCCATGCCCATGAAGAGGCGCAAGCGCAGCGCGGGTAGACGCTCGGTCAAGGATAGGGATTTTGCGACGGTTCGAGGTAGATGACAATTTCGCCAATCGTCTCGTCGTAGATTTTGCGTACGACTTTTTCCAGCGCAGGGTTACCCCCTATATCGTCGTAGTAGATCTCGTCACCAATGTTTGGCTCGTAATCAAGTGAGCGCTTTTTACTGCCTTTCTTGACGGTATTCGTTTTCCAGGTCTTGGACATGGTGTACCTCCAAAAATCGTGAGAGTTGGCATGCTTTCCGATATCGCAGTGCTTCTAGATGGCTCTGCACTGAGCTATTTGAAAGTAGGAGGTAACTTATGAGCGTAGCGAACAGCGCGCTACTGTCAGAATTGACAGTAGCGACAGACGGTTCAAGTCAGTTACTCCTCCCCTCAACGGTGTGTCTGGTCTGCGTGCAGTCCCTGGCAGATAAATACCCCGCCCTCACCAATCGTCCGTCTTCGGACAACGTATACCTCAGGACGTCATAGACCCCGTGGGGTTGTCTCCCGTCCCTGATCACCTGATTCAGCGCTGAGCTTGAGATGAGGCCTGATGAATTGCAGTTGACGAATCTTTTTATGGTTGTACGATGACGTACGACATCATTCAAACCAACAACAACGCTTTCCTCAGAAAGTCTTCGCCCAGGGTGTTCGAATAATGAATCCACAAGAACTGAAGTCCATCCTCTCCCACGGTCTGCTGTCTTTCCCGGTGACCGATTTCAATGCCCAGGGTGACTTTCACCAGGCGGGCTATATCAAGCGTCTGGAATGGCTGGCCCCGTACGGCGCCACTGCGCTGTTCGCCGCAGGCGGCACCGGTGAGTTTTTCTCCCTGGCCGCCAGCGAATATTCCCAGGTGGTGAAGACCGCTGTTGATACCTGCGCCACCAGCGTGCCGATTCTTGCCGGTGTCGGCGGCGCGACCCGCCAGGCCATCGAGTACGCTCAAGAGGCCGAACGCCTGGGTGCCAAAGGCTTGCTGCTGTTGCCGCACTACCTGACTGAAGCCAGCCAGGACGGCGTTGCCGCCCACGTTGAAGCGGTGTGCAAATCGGTCAAGATCGGCGTGGTGGTGTACAACCGCAATGTCTGCCGCCTGACCGCGCCGCTGCTGGAACGCCTGGCCGAGCGCTGCCCGAACCTGATCGGCTATAAGGATGGCCTGGGTGACATCGAGTTGATGGTGTCGATCCGCCGTCGTCTCGGCGATCGTTTCAGCTACCTCGGCGGCCTGCCGACTGCAGAGGTTTACGCCGCTGCCTACAAGGCCCTGGGCGTGCCGGTGTACTCCTCGGCGGTGTTCAACTTCATTCCCAAAACCGCAATGGATTTCTACCACGCGATTGCCAGGGATGATCACGCCACCGTTTCCAGAATCATTGACGATTTCTTCCTGCCTTACCTCGACATCCGTAACCGCAAGGCCGGTTATGCCGTGAGCATCGTCAAGGCCGGTGCGAAAATCGCCGGCTACGACGCAGGCCCGGTGCGCACGCCGCTGACCGATCTGCTGCCGGAAGAATACGAAGCCCTGGCCGCGCTGATCGACAAGCAAGGCGCGCAATAACTTATCAACAAGGCCGCTGAGCAATCAGCGGCCTTTTGCGTCAGGAGAAGATTCGTGTCCCAAGCCAAGCGTTTTGACAACTACATCAACGGTGAATGGGTAACCGGCGCCGACTATTGCACCAATATCAACCCGTCGGACCTGGCCGATGTGATCGGCGAATACGCCAAGGCTGACGTCGCCCAGGTCAACGCCGCTATCGACGCCGCCCGCGCCGCGTTTCCGGCGTGGTCCACCTCGGGTATCCAGGCGCGCCACGATGCGCTGGATAAAGTCGGCAGCGAAATCCTCGCCCGCCGCGAAGAGCTGGGCACGCTGCTGGCCCGGGAAGAGGGCAAGACCCTGCCCGAAGCCATCGGCGAGGTGACCCGCGCCGGTAACATCTTTAAATTCTTCGCCGGTGAATGCCTGCGCCTGTCGGGCGACTATGTGCCGTCGGTGCGCCCCGGCGTAAACGTTGAAGTCACCCGTGAAGCCCTCGGCGTGGTCGGCTTGATCACGCCGTGGAACTTCCCGATCGCCATCCCTGCCTGGAAAATCGCCCCGGCCCTGGCCTATGGCAACTGCGTGGTGATCAAGCCGGCCGAGCTGGTACCCGGTTGTGCCTGGGCCCTGGCCGACATCATTTCCCGCGCCGGTTTCCCGGCCGGTGTGTTCAACCTGGTGATGGGCAGCGGTCGCGTGGTGGGCGATGTGCTGGTCAACAGCCCGAAAGTCGATGGCATCAGCTTTACCGGTTCCGTCGGTGTGGGCCGTCAGATCGCCGTCAGTTGCGTAGCGCGCCAGGCCAAGGTGCAGTTGGAAATGGGTGGCAAGAACCCGCAGATCATTCTCGACGACGCCGACCTCAAGCAGGCCGTCGAGCTGTCGGTGCAGAGCGCGTTCTACTCGACCGGCCAGCGTTGCACCGCTTCCAGCCGCCTGATCGTCACCGCCGGGATCCATGACCAGTTCGTCGCGGCCATGGCCGAGCGCATGAAGTCGATCAAGGTCGGCCACGCGCTCCACAGCGGTACCGACATTGGCCCGGTGGTTTCCCAGGCTCAGTTGGACCAGGACATGAAGTACATCGACATCGGCCAGAGCGAAGGCGCGCGGCTGGTCAGCGGCGGCGGCCTGGTGACCTGCGACACCGAGGGCTACTACCTGGCGCCGACGCTGTTTGCCGACAGCGAAGCGGCCATGCGCATCAGCCGTGAAGAGATTTTCGGCCCAGTGGCCAACGTGGTGCGGGTGGCCGACTACGAGGCGGCGCTGGCCATGGCCAACGACACCGAGTTCGGTCTCTCGGCAGGTATCGCCACCACCTCGTTGAAACATGCCAACCACTTCAAGCGCCATTCCCAAGCCGGGATGGTCATGGTCAACCTGCCGACCGCCGGCGTGGACTATCACGTTCCGTTCGGTGGCCGTAAGGGTTCGTCCTACGGTTCGCGTGAGCAGGGCCGCTATGCGCAAGAGTTCTACACCGTGGTGAAAACCAGCTACATCGGGTCGTAACACCCGTTTCACTGTAGGAGCGAGCTTGCTCGCGAAAAACCCAAGGACACCGCGTGCACCCTGAATGCCTGCGTATTCGTTGACGTTTTTCGCGAGCAAGCTCGCTCCTACAAGAGCGGCACCCAGCAAGACATAACCATTACCCGCAAAAAAAATAATTAGTGGGAGTACTTCTACATGCAAGCGACCAAGCCGACTCACGTCCGCTATTTGATCCTGCTCATGCTGTTCCTGGTGACCACGATCAATTACGCCGACCGTGCAACTATCGCCATCGCCGGTTCCAGCCTGCAAAAAGACCTCGGCATCGACGCGGTCACCCTCGGCTACATCTTCTCTGCATTCGGTTGGGCCTACGTCGCCGGGCAAATCCCCGGCGGCTGGCTGCTCGACCGGTTCGGTTCGAAAAAAGTCTACGCCCTGAGCATCTTTACCTGGTCACTGTTCACCGTGCTGCAAGGCTACGTTGGTGAGTTCGGTGTCTCGACCGCCGTGGTTGCGCTGTTCATGCTGCGCTTTATGGTGGGCCTGGCCGAAGCGCCATCCTTCCCGGGCAACGCACGGATTGTGGCGGCCTGGTTCCCCACGGCCGAGCGCGGTACGGCGTCGGCGATCTTCAACTCGGCGCAGTACTTCGCTACCGTGTTGTTCGCACCGCTGATGGGCTGGATCGTTTATCGCTTCGGCTGGCAGCATGTGTTTATCGTGATGGGCGTGATTGGCATTGTGTTTTCGCTGATCTGGCTGAAAGTTATCCACAGCCCGCGCCAGCACCCGATGATCAACGAAGCGGAGCTCAATCACATTGCCGCCAATGGCGCCATGGTGGATATGGACCAGGACAAGGGCCAGGGCAAGAAAACCGATGGACCGAAGTGGGATTACATCCGCCAGTTGCTGACCAACCGCATGATGCTGGGCGTGTACCTGGGCCAATACTGCATCAACGGCATCACTTACTTCTTCCTGACCTGGTTCCCCGTGTACCTGGTGCAGGACCGTGGCATGACCATCCTCAAGGCCGGTTTCATTGCCTCGCTGCCGGCGATCTGCGGCTTTATCGGCGGCGTGCTGGGCGGGGTGATTTCCGATTATCTGCTGCGCAAGGGCCATTCCCTGACCTTCGCCCGCAAGGCGCCGATCATTGCCGGCCTGCTGGTGTCCAGCAGCATCATTGCGTGTAACTACGTCGATGTTGAATGGATGGTGGTGGGCTTCATGGCGCTGGCCTTCTTCGGCAAGGGCGTTGGCGCACTGGGCTGGGCGGTGGTGTCCGACACCTCGCCGAAACAAATCGCCGGCCTCAGTGGTGGCTTGTTCAATACCTTCGGTAACCTGGCCTCCATCACCACGCCCATTGTCATCGGCTACATCATCAGCACCACCGGCTCGTTCAAGTGGGCCCTGGTGTTCGTCGGCGCCAACGCGCTGGTGGCGGTGTTCAGCTATCTGGTGATCGTCGGCCCGATCAAGCGCGTGGTGCTCAAGGACCCGTCAAGCAAAGGCCCTGAGTTGACCCACCTTTCCCAAGCGCATTCCTGAGGTTCATGTGATGCAGTTGATTGAACATGCCGACTCGCCGCGCTCGATTCGCCTGCACGAGCGCGACAATGTGGTGATCGTGGTGAACGACCAGGGCGTGCCGGCCGGGACCGAGTTCCCGGACGGCCTGGTCACCGTGGACTTCATCCCTCAAAGCCACAAAGTGACCCTGGAAGATATCCCCGAAGGCGGCCGGATCATTCGCTACGGCCAGACGATCGGCTATGCCCTGGCGCCGATCCCGCGTGGCAGCTGGGTGCAGGAAGACCAGTTGCGCATGCCCACCGCGCCGCCGCTGGACAGCCTGCCGCTGTCTACCGAGGTGCCCGAACCCCAGGCGCCGCTGGAGGGGTTTACCTTCGAGGGGTATCGCAACGCCGACGGCACCGTGGGTACGCGCAATATCCTGGGCATTACCACCACCGTGCAGTGCGTGACCGGCGTGCTGGATCATGCCGTCCAGCGCATCAAGGATGAATTGCTGCCCAAGTACCCGCATGTCGATGATGTGGTGGCGCTGACGCACAGCTACGGCTGCGGCGTGGCGATTACGGCCACGGATGCCTACATTCCGATCCGTACCGTGCGCAACCTGGCGCGCAACCCGAACCTGGGCGGCGAAGCCCTGGTGATCAGCCTGGGCTGCGAGAAATTGCAGGCCGGGCAAGTGATGCACGACAACGACAGCTCCGTCGACCTGAGCGAGCCCTGGCTGTACCGGTTGCAGGATTCCAGCCACGGCTTTAGCGAAATGATCGAGCAGATCATGGCGCTGGCCGAGGTCCGCTTGAAAAAGCTCGACCAGCGCCGCCGCGAAACGGTGCCCGCCTCCGAGCTGATCCTGGGCATGCAGTGCGGCGGCAGTGATGCGTTTTCCGGCATCACCGCCAACCCGGCGCTGGGTTATGCATCCGACCTGTTGCTGCGGGCCGGGGCGACGGTGATGTTTTCCGAAGTGACGGAAGTGCGCGATGCCATCTACCTGCTGACTTCTCGCGCAGAGACGAAGGAAGTTGCCGAAGCGTTGGTGCGTGAAATGGACTGGTACGACCGTTACCTGGCCAAGGGCGAGGCGGATCGCAGCGCCAATACCACGCCGGGCAACAAGAAGGGCGGGCTGTCGAATATCGTCGAGAAGTCCCTGGGCTCCATCGTCAAGTCCGGCAGCAGCGCGATCAACGGCGTGCTCGGCCCAGGCGAGCGCTTCAAGACCAAGGGCCTGATTTTTTGCGCAACCCCGGCCAGTGACTTTGTGTGCGGCACCTTGCAACTGGCGGCGGGGATGAACCTGCATGTGTTCACCACGGGGCGGGGTACGCCGTATGGGTTGGCGATGGCGCCGGTGGTCAAGGTGTCGACGCGCACCGAGCTGGCCCAGCGCTGGCCGGACCTGATCGATATCGACGCCGGGCGCATCGCCACCGGACGCGCAAGCATCGAGGAGCTGGGTTGGGAGTTGTTTCACTTTTACCTGGATGTGGCCAGCGGCAGGAAGCAGACGTGGGCGCAGCGACACAAACTGCATAACGACATCACTTTGTTCAACCCCGCGCCAATCACCTAGGGCTATCGTTTCCGTCAGCAACGCTCGTTCATCAACGTCTGGATGTGCGCGTGAACCTGGATGGGCGCGTCAGCTCGAAGGATGTGCCCGGACATCTCGGGCATGGGCTGCCTGGTGTAATAGTCGGCGCAAACGAAACCGTCGACCCAACCATCGGCATACACCTGATAGTCGGATCTGGCGTCTCCGACTATCAGGGCTCGACCCGTCAGCCGGCCTTCCTTGCGCCATCGCTGCACGATGCTACTTTTCCCTCTGCCGGGGTTTATCAACGGTGATGGCCTGGGGCACATTGCGCGCGAACCGGCCCAGAAAAGACGGTTGGCGATGACATTATGGGCTTGGATGTTCAGTGATCGAGCAATTGGGGTAATGCACTCCGTGTACCCTCCGGAGAGGATGTACACGTGCGTGCCCTCGCGTTGCAGGTTGTGCACTGTCTGCTCCAGGGACGGGTCAAGGCTGCCAATGATGGTGTCGACATAGCGTTGAATATGATGCCTGCGGATATACGGGATCATTTTCATCACACATAGCATTTCCCAGAAGCTGGCCTTGCCCGTCAACGCCTTGGGCGTGATCAGTTGCAGTTGCTCCAGCATTGGCTGGGCGTTCGGGCTTTCGCCAATGGCTGACTTGACGATCTCCAGGGTGCTTTCGTGGTTCACCAGGGTCTGGTCGAAGTCGAAAATGACATGGGTGTCGCGGCTCGTTGTCATGGGTGTGCCTGCGCATCTGTGCGACGGTAGTGGTGTTTGTCTTCTCGGGTCCACTGGGTTGCTGCGATGCCCAGGTGCGCGGCGATACGTGCTTGTATCAAGTCCGAAAATGCCTGGCCGCTTTGGTGTTCATTGCGCTCCAGCGGTTCCAGATAGGTCATTTCGACGGTCATCCAGGGCATAGCCAGCAGGTGCAGAAAGCACGCCAGACCTGACGCATGAAGCGGGCTCGCCACCAGGCCAAAGGGCAGGATCAAGCGTCCCGCAAGTGGCACCACAGGCAACCCGCGGCTCAGCAGCCCGGGGCGGAAACGATACAAGCCACGGCCATTGTTGATGGTTGCTTCGGGATTGGTGTAAAGGGCGGTGCCTTGGGGGGCGTCTCGCAGACTACGCAGGTTACGTGAGAACGTCTTTTTATCCGCACCGTTCCAGACGCGGCCACCCGCGCACTTGATCAAAAGGAATGCCGTGAGGCTGATAACCCTGTTGTAGCCGCTCGAGGCCACAAGTGTTGCGCCAGGCATCGCCAGTATGGCGAACGGATCAATAACGCTTACGTGATTGGCGGCCACCACACAACCGTCGGTCAGTGTTGCGATTTGTCGCGGTGAAAGTGCGCACCTGACCCTCAGGCCCATTATCCAGAGAATACCTCGGTATATAACGCGCCTGACGGCAAGTGGAAATGGCCAGGCTAACAGGCTTAGTACAACTATCAAGAACATGCGAAGGACGGCCAGCATGTAGCCGAAGGGCATATAAAGTTGCCTGGGGAAACTAGGATAAGCCCAGGTTTCTCGACTACAGAGGTCCGCTACGGATTGCAAAGGGCAAGCGGGAACCGGTTGTGTTTTCAAGGGAGCGAATACTCAATGGTGATTTTCGTCAAGCGGACTGGGTGTGTTCAGGCTTTTTCATGCGGCGCGAGAACCGTGTGATTCGCTCGACATTAGCCAGCCTTATTTCCTGGAACCGCTCACGTGTAAGATCAATTTTTATGTGAGGACCATAGGCGGTATCGATGACTTCTCCCGCCACTGCGGGCATATGCAAAAATGCTCTGTTCATTTCCAGCGCACGGTGATGATGGATATTGGTAAGCGTGTAGACCTGCTCAAATTCCAGGCATTGGAAACCGTATTCGAGCGCCAGATGAATCGCAATAAAGGGGTAGGGCGTGCCCCAGTATTTCCTGAGGAAACGGTTGCCGAAGTTGATGCCATATTCTTTTTTTGCGAATCCTGCATAACCGATAAATGATCCTTCCACGCCCAGGCTTACAGCCCAGCGTGACCAGTCCTGATCGATAAGTTCTTTTGTGAATACCGAAATTTCATTGGCGGCGGCGTCTCTGCCCCGTGTAGTGCCGGCCGAAATGAACTTCATTGCCTCCGGATCAGCGAGCAGGTCGGCATAGCCTTCAATGTCCTGATCGTCCCAGCTCCTGATATGCACATTGTGCAATTGACTGAAGGATCTACGCATAGTCACCCCTTGTGTTTCGAACACATGATGGTTCGCTACCGGATAATTAAAATGTTACAGGGAGGATTTTCAGGGGAGATGTCGATAATGCAGAGGCGCGGATTCTTATCAGCGTGTAGGAGCGTGTGTAGCGTTTTGTGGGATGGGCTGAGCTTAGCCAAGAACTCTGAGTTACATCCTACAAATGGATGCAGTTCTCCGATCCTGGATTTTATTCGCAGGCCTATTGTTAAATGAAATGTCAGCCGCGCACCCCAGTGCTTTATTATTACGACTCCCTGATAACAGGACTCAAGGCTAATACAGCATGCTCGCCATTTTTCTTACGACGCTCACCATCACCGCGCCGGTGTTCGCCATGCTGTTCCTCGGGGTGCTGCTCAAGCGTATCAACTGGATCAACGACAACTTTATCCATACCGCCTCATCCCTGGTGTTCAATGTCACCATGCCGGCGCTGCTGTTCCTGGGCATCCTGCATGCCGACCTGCATTCGGCGCTCAAGCCGGGGTTGCTGATTTACTTTGCCGTGGCTACGCTGGTGAGCTTTGCCATGGCGTGGGGCTGGGCGATTTTTCGCTGCAGGCGCGAAGACCGGGGCATCTACACCCAGGGCGCGTTTCGCGGCAATAACGGCGTGATCGGCCTGGCGCTGGCTGCCAGCATGTACGGCGACTACGGGATTTCCCTCGGTGCGATTCTCGCCGCACTGGTGATCCTGTTCTACAACACCCTGTCAACCATTGTGCTGGCGGTATACAGCCCGGTGATCAAGTCCGACCCGTGGAGTATCTTCAAGAGTGTGGCGGCCAACCCGCTGATCATCAGCGTGATCGTTGCCGCGCCGTTTGCGTACTTCCAGATCGGCCTGCCCGGCTGGCTGGAAAAGTCCCTGGGCTATCTTGCGGACACGACACTGCCCCTGGCGCTGATCTGCATCGGCGGCACCTTGTCCCTGGCGGCGCTGCGCAAGAGCGGCAACATGGCCTTGAGCGCGAGCCTGATGAAGATGATCTGGTTGCCGGTGATCGCCACACTGGGCGCGTGGCTGCTGGGGTTCCGTGGGCCGGAATTGGGGATTCTGTTTCTGTACTTCGGCGCGCCAACGGCGGCGGCGAGCTTCGTGATGGCCCGGGCGGCCGAGGGGAATCATGAGCTGGCAGCGGCGATTATCGTGATCACCACCCTGATGGCGGCGGTGACCACGAACATCGGCATCTTTGTATTGCAGGCGGGCGGCTGGATCTGACCGTTACGGCTGGTCCGCCTGATACGCCTCAATCACTTCCTGCGCCGCGCGAAACGCATCGATGGCCGCCGGTACGCCGGCATACACCGCGCAATGCAGCAGCGCTTCGCGGATCTCTTCAACCGTACAGCCGTTGTTCAACGCGCCGCGCACATGGCCCTTAAGCTCCTGCGGGCATTTGAGCGCGGTCAGGGCGGCGAGGGTGATCAGGCTGCGCGTCTTGAGCGGCAAGCCCTCGCGATTCCACACACTGCCCCAGGCGTGTTCATTGACGAAGTCCTGCAGCGGCTGGCTGAACTCGGTGGCATTGCCCAGGGCACGGTCGACGAATGCGTCGCCCATCACCTGGCGACGCATTTCAACCCCTGGTTTTTTCTGACCGGTCATTGCGATTCCCTCTTGTGTTGACGGTGCCAGGCGCGCAGCGACGTGAACAACAGCACCACCACCAGCGCCGGCAAGACGTAAAACAGCATCAATTGTTCAAGTTGGGTGGCCAGCGGCATGCCGGTAGTAAATGCCATCACATGCAGCCCATACGCAAGGTACAGTCCCAGCAACACCAGCCCTTCGGCGCGGGTGACGCGGTAGCCGGTATAGAACACCGGCAGGCACAGGGTGATGGCGCCGAGCATGACCGGCAGGTCGAAGTCCAGAGCGTTGGGCGAGACCGACAGCGGCGACGGTGCCACCAGCGCGGTAAAACCCAGCACGCCCAGCAGGTTGAACAGGTTGCTGCCGATCACATTGCCCACGGCAATCTCACGCTCGCCACGCAAGGCAGCGATCAGCGACGTGGCCAGGCAGGGCAGCGAGGTGCCGACGCCGATCAACGTCAGGCCGATAATGCGCTCCGACAAGCCCAGGTCGCTCGCCACCGCCACGGCCGCGCCCAGCAGCAAATGCCCGGCCAGCACCAGCACCAGCAACCCGCCAAGCATCAACAGCACGCTGCTCAGCCAGGGTGCTTTGGTCACGGTGGCCAGCGTTCGCGGACGCCGCGAGTGACGCGTCTGGTAGTGCAGCACGCCGAGGTAGGCCACCAGCGCAACCAGCAGCACCAGGCCGTCAAACGGTGTCAGGGCCTCATTGGCGGCGAGGATGAACACCAGCAGGCCGGCGACGATCATCACCGGGATATCCAGGCGCACCAGTTGTCGTGAGACCCGTAACGGAATGATCAACGCAGACAAACCCAGGGTGACGAGGATATTGAAGATGCTGCTGCCGATCACACTGCCCACGGCGATATCGGTGTTGCCGGCCAGGGTGGCTTGCAGGCTGACGGCCATCTGTGGCGCGCTGCTGCCGAAGGCGACGATGCTCAGGCCGATGATCAAGGGCCGCACCTTGAGGCTGGCCGCCAGGCGCACCGCAGCGCGCACCAGGATTTCAGCGCCGACGATCAGCAGCAGCAAGCCGCTGACCAGTTCGAGCAGGCTCCAGGGCGAGAGGGCGTTCAATCCGAAAATACTCAAGGCGGCCTCGATCAGTTGTTCAGGGCTTGCACGCGCACCCGTGCGGTGCCGCTGCCCAGCATACGCAGTTGCTCGGCGGCCTTGCGTGAAAGGTCGATCAGGCGCCCGCGGCCATGCGGACCGCGATCATTGATACGGACCACCACAGAGCGGTTGTTGGCGAGATTGGTCACCTTGACCTGAGTGCCGAAGGGCAGGCGCCGATGGGCGGCGGTCATGGCGTTCTGGTTGAAGGCTTCACCGCTGGCAGTGCGTTTGCCGTGGTGCTTGGCGCCATAGTAGGAGGCGGTGCCGGTTTCGTCATAACCATTGGGGTCGATGAGGCCGTTGGCGCAACCGGTCAGCAGGGAAG
Organism: Pseudomonas sp. 24 E 13; assembly: GCF_900004715.1. Classification (NCBI taxonomy): domain Bacteria; kingdom Pseudomonadati; phylum Pseudomonadota; class Gammaproteobacteria; order Pseudomonadales; family Pseudomonadaceae; genus Pseudomonas; species Pseudomonas sp. 24 E 13. The sequence goes on along the minus strand of NZ_CVTO01000102.1, from coordinate 5,688 downwards.
ACAGGGCCAGCAGGCCGAGTAGACGCTTCATTTTTTTGGATATCCCCCTGACAAATGTGGGAGGGGGCTTGCCCCCGATAGCGGTGCAGCAGTCAATACATGTGCCGACTGACACACCCTCATCGGGGGCAAGCCCCCTCCCACATGGGTCCGAGTCGAGCATCAAACCCCACTCGGACCGTTCTGCGCTATCAGCCTTCGAGCTTGCTTTTGAGCAGTTCGTTGACTTGTTGCGGGTTGGCCTTGCCCTTGGACGCTTTCATCGCCTGGCCGACAAAGAAGCCGAACATCTTGCCGCGCTTGGCTTCGTCCGCCGCACGGTATTGTTCGACCTGCTCGGCGTTCGCCGCGAGCATTTCATCGAGCACCGCCGAAATCGCGCCGCTGTCGGTGACTTGCTTGAGGCCACGCTTGTCGATGATGTCATCGGCGCTGCCTTCACCGGCGGCCATCGCTTCGAACACAGTCTTGGCGATCTTGCCGGAGATGGTGTTGTCCTTGATGCGCAGCAGCATGCCGCCCAGTTGCTCGGCGCTGACCGGCGCTTCGTCGATTTCCAGGCCCTGTTTGTTCAACAGGCTGCCCAGCTCGACCATGACCCAGTTGGCCGCCAGCTTGGCGTCGCCGGCGATGCTCACGACCTTCTCGAAGTAGTTGGCCTGTTCACGGCTGGAGGCCAGGACGCTGGCATCGTAGACCGACAGGCCGAACTGCGCCTGGAAGCGTTCGCGTTTTTGCTGCGGCAACTCCGGCAGGGTGGCGCGGATATCGTTGAGGAACGAATCTTCCAGCACCACCGGCAACAGGTCCGGGTCGGGGAAGTAACGGTAGTCGTTGGCTTCCTCCTTGCTGCGCATGGCGCGGGTTTCGTCTTTGTTCGGATCGTACAGGCGCGTTTGCTGGATGACCTTGCCGCCGTCCTCGATCAGCTCGATCTGGCGACGCACTTCACTGTTGATCGCCTTCTCGATGAAGCGGAACGAGTTGACGTTCTTGATCTCGCAGCGGGTGCCGTATTCGGCCTGGCCCTTGGGACGGATCGACACGTTGCAGTCGCAGCGCAGCGAGCCTTCGGCCATGTTGCCGTCGCAGATGCCCAGGTAGCGCACCAGCGCGTGGATCGTCTTGACGTAGGCCACGGCTTCCTTGGCGCTGCGCATGTCCGGCTCGGAGACGATTTCCAGCAGCGGCGTGCCGGCGCGGTTCAGGTCGATACCGGTGGCGCCGGGAAACTCTTCATGCAGGCTCTTGCCGGCGTCTTCTTCAAGGTGCGCACGGGTGACGCCGACACGCTTGATGGTGCCGTCTTCCAGGGGTATGTCCAGGTGGCCCTTGCCGACGATCGGCAGCTCCATCTGGCTGATCTGGTAGCCCTTGGGCAGGTCCGGGTAGAAGTAGTTCTTGCGCGCGAACACGTTGTGCTGGCCGATCTGGGCGTCAATCGCCAGGCCGAACATCACCGCCATGCGCACCGCTTCCTGGTTCAGCACCGGCAGCACGCCGGGCATGCCCAGGTCCACCAGGCTCGCCTGGGTGTTGGGCTCGGAGCCGAACGTGGTGGCGCTGCCGGAGAAAATCTTCGATTGGGTGGCGAGCTGGGTATGAATCTCCAGCCCGATCACAACTTCCCATTGCATAGTGTTCTCCTCAGAAGCCGGTAGGGGTGCGGGTGTGCCAGTCGGTGTGCAACTGGTACTGGTGCGCCACATTGAGCAGGCGGCCTTCCTGGAAATACGGGGCGAGCAATTGCACGCCGACCGGCAGGCCATCGACGAAACCGGCGGGCATGGACAAGCCCGGCAGGCCCGCGAGGTTGGCGGTGATGGTGTAGAGGTCTTCCAGGTACTCGGCAATCGGGTCGCCGGTCTTGGCGCCGATCTTCCAGGCCGGGTTCGGCGTGGTCGGGCCGAGGATCACGTCGACTTCTTCAAAGGCCGCCATGAAGTCATTCTTGATCAGGCGACGGATCTTCTGCGCCTTGAGGTAGTACGCGTCGTAGTAGCCGGCGGACAGGGCATAGGCACCGACCATGATCCGGCGCTGGACTTCACTGCCGAAGCCTTCGCCACGGGAGCGTTTGTACAGATCGGTCAGGTCCTTGGGGTTTTCGCAGCGATAGCCGAAGCGCACACCGTCGAAACGCGACAGGTTGGAGGACGCTTCCGCTGGTGCGATCACGTAATAGGCAGGAATCGCGTGCTGGTTGTTCGGCAGGCTGATTTCCTTGATCACCGCGCCGAGCTTTTCCAGCTCTTTGATGCTGTTGTGCACAAGGTCGGCGATACGCGGGTCGAGACCGGCGCTGAAATACTCTTTTGGCACGCCGATGCGCAGGCCCTTGATCGACTCGTTCAGGCCGGCGCTGTAGTCCGGTACCGGCTCATCGATGCTGGTGGAGTCCTGTTTATCGAAGCCTGCCATGCCTTGTAACAAAATTGCGCAGTCTTCAGCGGTACGCGCCAGCGGGCCACCCTGATCGAGGCTCGAGGCGTAGGCGATCATGCCCCAGCGGGAAACGCGACCGTAGGTCGGCTTCAGGCCGGTGAGGTTGGTGAAGGCGGCCGGCTGGCGGATCGAACCACCGGTGTCGGTTGCCGTCGCGGCGGGCAGGAAGCGTGCGGCCACGGCCGCAGCCGAGCCACCGGAGGAACCACCGGGTACGTGATCCAGGTTCCACGGGTTTTTCACTGCGCCGTAGTAGCTCGACTCGTTGGCCGACCCCATGGCGAACTCGTCCATGTTGGTCTTGCCCAGGGTCACGGCTCCGGCGGCGGCCAGCTTGGCGACCACGGTCGCGTCGTAGGGCGCCTTGAAGTTGTCGAGCATCTTCGAGCCGCAGCTGGTGCGAATACCCTGGGTGCAGAACAGGTCCTTGTGGGCGATCGGGGCGCCCAGCAGTGCGCCGTCTTCACCGTTGGCGCGCCGCTCGTCGGCGGCCTTGGCCTGGCTCAGGGCCAGCTCCTGGGTGAGGCTGATGAAGCTGTTGACCTTGGGATCGTGCTCGGCGATACGCGCCAGCAGGGTCTTGGTCAGCTCTTCGGAAGAAAACGTTTTGTCGGCGAGACCGCGGGCGATCTCGGCCAGAGTCATGTGATGCATGAAAGGCTCTTTCCCTTTAGTCGATGACTTTCGGAACCAGGTACAGGCCGTTTTCGACCGCTGGCGCGATGGACTGGTAGGCCTCGCGGTTATTGCGCTCGGTCACGACGTCTGCGCGCAGGCGCTGACTGGCTTCCAGCGGGTGAGCCAGGGGCTCGATGCCGTCGGTATTGACGGCCTGCATTTGGTCAACCAGCCCGAGAATGCTGTTCAGGGCTGCGGTGGTCTGTGGAAGATCGGCGTCATTGAGGCCAAGCGAGGCCAGATGCGCGATTTTTTCCACGTCGGAGCGTTCAAGCGCCATGGGATTCTCCAGTGGAAAACAGAACGGAAGGCGTCCGTGTGTTAGATTGTCGGAACACTACCGCATTTCTACGGTCATATGGCCGCGATTGTGGGGGTTGGTGCACAGAAAGTCGGCCAATTTAGCACATTGGCGCCTTGCCCAAAATCCCTGTCGTTGTTAGAGTTTGCCGCACTTTTTTACCCACGCGTTGCCTAGGGTCCCTTTCCCATGTTCAAGAAACTGCGTGGCATGTTTTCCAGCGATCTTTCCATTGACCTGGGCACTGCCAACACCCTTATTTACGTGCGCGAGCGCGGTATCGTTCTGAATGAGCCATCGGTTGTGGCCATTCGGACCCATGGTAATCAGAAAAGTGTCGTTGCCGTTGGCACCGAGGCCAAGCGCATGCTCGGCCGTACACCAGGCAATATTGCTGCCATTCGTCCGATGAAAGACGGCGTGATCGCCGACTTCAGCGTCTGCGAGAAGATGCTGCAGTACTTCATCAACAAGGTTCACGAAAACAGTTTCCTGCAGCCCAGCCCTCGTGTGCTGATCTGCGTTCCGTGCAAATCCACCCAGGTGGAGCGTCGCGCCATCCGTGAATCGGCCCTTGGCGCCGGTGCCCGCGAAGTATTCCTGATCGAAGAGCCGATGGCCGCCGCAATCGGCGCCGGCCTGCCGGTTGAAGAAGCGCGCGGTTCGATGGTGGTGGATATCGGTGGCGGTACCACCGAGATCGCCCTGATTTCCCTGAACGGTGTGGTGTATGCCGAATCCGTACGCGTTGGCGGCGACCGCTTCGACGAAGCGATCATCACCTATGTGCGTCGTAACTACGGCAGCCTGATCGGCGAATCCACCGCCGAGCGCATCAAGCAGGAAATCGGTACTGCCTACCCGGGCGGCGAAGTTCGCGAAGTCGATGTTCGCGGTCGCAACCTGGCCGAAGGTGTGCCACGTGCGTTCACCCTGAACTCCAATGAAGTGCTGGAAGCGCTGCAAGAGTCCCTGGCCACCATCGTCCAGGCGGTGAAGAGCGCCCTGGAGCAGTCGCCGCCGGAACTGGCTTCCGATATCGCCGAGCGTGGCCTGGTACTGACCGGTGGTGGCGCCTTGTTGCGTGACCTCGACAAGTTGCTGGCCCAGGAAACCGGCCTGCCGGTGATCGTCGCCGAAGACCCGCTGACCTGCGTTGCCCGTGGCGGTGGTCGTGCACTGGAAATGATGGATAAACACACCATGGACCTGCTCTCCAGCGAATAAGATCGCCTGGACGGTTCATGCTGGGTCGGCAGGCAGCACTTTGCAGTGCTGCCTGTTGGCGTTTATCTTCTTCAATCTGCATCCAGGCTGGTTTGATGCCGTATGAATAAAGAGAACATTTGCCTGGGAGGAGCGGCCTATTAAACCGCTCTTTGCCAAAGGCCCCTCATTGGGCGTGCGCTTGTTGGTGCTGACCGTGCTTTCGGTCGCGCTGATGGTGGTCGATGCGCGCTTTTCGCTGCTCAAGCCTGTGCGTAGTCAGATGTCGCTGGTATTGATGCAGACTTACTGGATCACCGACCTGCCGCAACGTCTCTACCAGGGCGTGGCCAGCCAATTCGGCAGCCGCACCGAACTGGTCGCCGAGAACGAAAAACTCAAGACCGAAAACCTGCTGTTGCAGGGCCGCATGCAAAAGCTTGCCGCCCTCACCGAGCAGAACGTTCGGCTGCGCGAGTTGCTCAATTCCTCCGCGCTGGTCAACGAAAAGGTCGAAGTGGCCGAGTTGATCGGCATGGACCCCAATCCCTTCACCCATCGCATCATCATCAACAAGGGCGAGCGTGACGGCGTGGTGCTCGGCCAACCGGTGCTCGATGCCCGTGGCCTGATGGGCCAGGTGGTCGAGTTGATGCCCTACACATCGCGCGTCCTGCTGCTGACGGACACCACCCACAGCATCCCCGTGCAGGTCAATCGCAACGGCTTGCGCGCCATTGCCAGCGGCACCGGGAACCCGGAACGCCTTGAACTGCGGCACGTAGCCGATACCGCTGATATCAAGGAGGGTGACCTGCTGGTCAGCTCCGGCCTCGGCCAGCGCTTCCCGGCCGGCTACCCAGTGGCCACGGTCAAGGAGGTCATCCATGATTCCGGCCAGCCGTTTGCCATTGTGCGTGCCGTCCCGACTGCCGCGTTGAACCGCAGCCGCTACCTGCTGCTGGTGTTCAGCGACAACCGCACGCCGGAAGAGCGCGCCAATGACGCGGCGCAGGCTCAGGAGGCGGAAGACAAGCAGAACGGCACCGCCCCCGTGA
>NZ_CVTO01000108.1:4480-22172 GCF_900004715.1 Pseudomonas sp. 24 E 13 | reverse complement strand
TCGCAGCAGCGGCCGGAGAGTTGGCCACCGCCTTCGGCGTCACCGGTTGGCCTGATGGCACGGCCACGACTGCTGCACGGGTTTGCCTGCATGCATGGCTGGCTGAGCGCGGCGGCGCCGGAAACTTTGAGGGAGATGCGATCTTGGCGCGTTTACACCAGGTCATCGAACGGTTCGGAGAAAGCCGCTTTACCCGCTGGGAATCTGCCGCCGCCAAGATTGATGAGCACGGCCCACGCACGATTGATCGACTGGGCTTTCGCAAGACGATGGAACACGGCATGGGCGATGCACTGCACACCACCAACACCTACTACGTACTGCCGGAAGCCTGGAGGGCCGAAATTTTCAAGGGCATGAACATCAGTGCAGTGAACAAGGAGCTGCTGCAACGAGGCGTGCTGGAACCGTCCAGCGACGGCAAGGCGTCAAGTCTGGTTCGGTTACCCGGTCTGGGTCAGCAACGCTGCTACATCGTGAAGACGATTCCGGGCACGGAAGAGAGCGAGGCCGTGGCTGCCTGACGGCATGCCTGCTGATCGAGGTAGCGCCGGCTGATTACCGGCCTCGCCAGCCGTTCGACAACCATCCCAATCAACCGCAGTACACAGAGACAATACAGATGAACACTATCCAAGAACTGAAAGACCGCCGCGACACACTGACCCTCGAAATGGAGAGCATTCAGGCCGACCTGGCGCCCTTCGAAGAGGCGCTGGAAAGCCCAGAGGTTATCCAGCAAGGGCGCCAACGGGCAGTGCAGGATGAAATCAACGATCACAAAAGACGCATCGACTCGCGAAGCCTTGAGATCCGCAACCTGAATCAAAAAATTGATCGCCTTGAGACATTGGCGAACCGTGAGACCTTAGCTGCGGGCTATCTCAGCGATATGGCGAACTGGAAAGCCGACGAGACGGAACTCAACGAAAAGCGAAGCAGCATCGAGACCCGGTTGCAGCAGGTCCGCCAGAGCGATCAGGAAGACATGGCAAAGGCACGACAAGCTGAAACGGACGCTGCCACCGCTTATGCGCAGGCTGTCGCATGGGGCGATGTGGAGGGCGAGAAAACCGCTAACGCAGAAGCTCAAAAGGCAGCAAAAAACCTCACGGCGGCGGTTGAGCATCACCGCCGCCAACAACTGCTCATCAAGGCGCTGGAGCAGGAGTTGGTGACGATTGATCTGCACATTACGGAGGCACAAAAAGAACATGCCAAGATTGAAAAAGAAGCAGCACATCTGGCAAACACGGTATTAGAAGAAAAGTGGAATGAGGCCGCCCAAGCACTTCTGGAGACCGGCGGCAAACTGTGGGCTGCGCGAAGACTGATTAATCGAGATCCGGTTGCGCTGCTGAAGCTGGAAATCCCTGAGCAAGGTGAAAACTTCGGAAGCTGGACCTCTCGAGAACTTGCAGACCGCTCACACCAACACAGCCTGCTTGACCTGCTGGGAGCATAACCTGAATCCTCCCCGAAGCAACCAGCGAGGATCGGCTGCTTCGGGCCAACCATCGGTCTAACCATGAATAAACCACTACAGAACAGTGCTCAGATGCCGGATTACCTAAAGAACCGAAAGCTGCATTTGAACGGAATAATTGTCGGCATGGCCGGAATTAAAAAGCTCAACGCAAGAGGAATCAAAGAAACTAAAGTTGAGACGCTCACGATTGATGCAATCAAGGCAGAGCTTGATTTCATTGACCTCCAACTCAAAAGAAAGAGCGGGTGATGAAGAAGCGGAAGCTTAACTAGCTTCCGCTTCGGTAGCCCTCCGTTACAAAAAGACTATGATCTATAGCGGACCACTTTCGGCCAATAGCTACAGCTACCCGCTCTTAGCTTTATAAACTCTGAATTGCACGACTGAAGAACAGCCGTGCCACCTGGCTGCCTTATACTTCTTGAGTAGCCAACGCATACACATGCAACACGTTCAGTTCTTATACTCAAAAAATCAGAAAAAATATGCCTTCCTTAGAGCAACGAGTCAAATCACTTCGTCAGGTAAAAACTCGATTTTTATAGGCATTGGCGACATATCACCGCCGTGATCCTCACTCGATTTAAGCTGATGTATCTGGTCACGCAATCGACGTTCCCTAATATATTGTTTTTCGTGCGGATTCCAACTTTCTAGGTATATTGCTCGGAGATCATGGGGAACCATTTCAGATTCTTCCAATATCGTTGTTGCTGGAATTAGATCCTCAGGGATGGACGCAAGCCCTGCATTTGCTAATGTTGCGACACAATTTACAAGGTAGCTGAGACTCATTGCAACATCATAAACTGCTTCTCTGTTAGGGGAAACAACCCGGGCAATACGCCACGGCATTCTATCCAGTGTTAGATACCAAATTTTTTGTCCATGATTCGGCCCAGATTTTGAAGTAGAGCGCCTTAACCTAATGATTTCAAGATAGCAATTTACGTCATTCAAAATTAACTGCTCGAACCTTTCATCTGGCATATTGTGATGTTTAAACTTGCCATCTCGCCAAGCTGTTAATACACGATCCCGCTCATCATTATCGATAGCAGAGTCAGAGCTGGCAGGCATGTTTTCAGTTCGAATATCGAACTCCTTTAACAAATATTCGGCAATGTTTTCTTTGTAGTTGGTCTTGCCAATTATGCTTTCAGCGACTTTATTGAAAGTAGTGTTTTTTTGAATCGACGCGAAGTAAAACACATTAATTAATGTAGATGCTGTTCGTAACATTTTTATTATTGTGTCGTGGGATTCGCCAGCGTAGTGATTTGCCCACTCGAGCATTACAGGTCCTCTTATATGGGATACAAGCTCATCAATATAAGGACTCCAAGTTCTAAGTTTGTATCCCGCAAGTTTTGCACAGCTCAAAGCTTGCAGTATCGGTCGGCTATCAGCCGATAGGAGCGATTCTGCAACGCATCGAACAAGTATCGTAGTGTCTAGGAAAAGTAAATCTCCGCTTAACAGTTTTTTACATGCGACCTGAACATCCGGCGTGACCTGTAAGAAGCTATTAATTATGAACAAGTCAGATTTGGCCCTAATATAACTTTGAATCTCTGCATTAGAGGATCTTAAAATCTCAAACATCGCATGAGGTAGCAGATCTTTAACGGCGTCACGCAATGCAATATCCGGGATAGGGAAAGCTTCCAAATATAAATCCAGCAGACGCTCAGTATTTAATATATTTCCGGTGCCGTTTATCTCTCGACTTAGAGCAACACCTTGAGCGTTGAGATACCATAGAATGCATTTGTGGCCGATTTCGCCGAGATGCTCGCTTGAGAACTCGTAGTCTATCTCAAATTTTTCACAAGCCGATTCTACTGCACTTTTCATCGTTGCGCGAAAAAAAACCTCGCGATCTTGTGAGTCCAAGAAATTTTCTTCGATTCTTTTTTTATGTTCAAACGATAGTACATATCCACCAGCTTGAATATCGTGATGGATGATACTTTTGGCAGACAAATGTTGGATTCGACCCTTAACTATCTCACAGATTCTAGGCATGTGACTAGGCGGGAACATAGCGCTAATTTTTTTAACGATGTCCTCTAAACTATACGCCACATCTGGAGGACTACTGTCGCGGAGAGTATGCCCTATTAGGGCATCAAAGATACCTTTAGTAAGGTTTCCGCCTCGCGACCTATCGAGATTATTAGCTTCTAGATACTGGAGCCCAACTCTTTCCTCCATTTCGCTTAGGACTTGGCTGTACAAGTGAACAGGTTTGACTGACTCATAAAACGGCGCAAGCAGTATCGAACAATAACCGTCGACCAACTTAACCCTATGATCACTTGTTTTATATCGCTGTACAAACCAAGCCTTATCACGCACATCCAAGATGATCTTATGTTTGGTCCTAAGTTCTTTCTTGGTTACATCCAGCTTGGTACTGATCGTTGCAGTGGTGCAGTAGACGAGGGTGTGTGGTAACCCTCTATTATTAAGAATGAGTTTCTCTACTGTCGCGAGGACTTTTGTTCTCGCTTTGTCCGCCGGAGAAATACAGCTTTGAACAACTAGCTCGATCGTATCCTGTTCTGTATAGATATACGCATCCATGCCACCATCTTTTTTCGCTCCCAACCCTTGAAGTTCGGGATAGTCATCAGTCAGAAAAGCGTTAGCAAAACGCTCAAACATAGGACCTTGTTCTTCCGTGGTCAACGTAAATGCTTGCGCAAGCTTACTATCCATTAAGCTACCTCTGAGTGAGCGATGTGTCGATGATGAAATCGTTTGATTGTATCTGAGATGTTCATGCTACGGCTATACAGCCGTAGCACATCACTTTCAGCTCTCCTTGCTCAACTCACAAACCTTGCTGGATAGTCGTTTCATCTACATAACGACGCGTGCAGGCCCGATGACTTGACCGTTTTCAATTGGATGGGATCGACGTCAAACCGACTCACTTCCAGATTGAACGTCCGGTATTGGCTGATTGAGTAAAAAAAAGTCGGTTTTGCCAAAATGGACTGATCGTTGGTCTATGAAAACGCCTTTTTCGTACGCGAATACGTGAAATCTGGTTCAAAATACCTCTACGGCGGACCAAGAATTTAATCTCGAGCGAGTACTTTTCTGCCGTGAAAGCCATGGCCGACTGTTTTCAACGACGCGCTATCGTTTATTCAAAATCTCAACTGCTCTTACACCCGCGAAGGTAAGCTCAGTTAGAAGGTCATTATCTTCATCATCTGAGGTATCGCGCCACGATTTTTGAAGCATTTGCGATAAGGGAATTCCAAAAGCTTCAGCTATGGGGATGAATGCAGCAAGGGTTTGTATAGCAACTTTTATTCGAGTTGAGTCATGATTATCATAGTTTTTAATGTATTTGAAAGTATCAGGATGAGATCCCGGCGGGCTAATACTTTCTGAAGTGAGACATACAGGTATGCCATTTTTTTCTATGTTAGTAATGAAGTCTTTGATATCCAAAAACGGTATCGTTCTCCATACATTTATAAGCTTAATTTTTACATAAAAATCAAGAGACCATCCGGCTTTTTCTTGGAGTGCTCGTTGTGATTCTATTATTCCCATAAGAACATTGAAAACAAAATTCAGATCTACTATATGAGCTTCATCTAGTTTGGACTTGAATAGCAAATCAACGTAATCCTTTCCAAAATTATATGGTGACAGCACCCCACTTAAAAAATATGGAGTTCCGCTCCACCATGTAAGTGGAATTACGACATCTCCGCTTAAGTCGTAATTAATGTTCCATGTGAGATTTGATTTGGTGGGGTCATTGTTTAGACACTGTCGAGCAACAATTCCTTTAGAACTTGAATAGATAGTTTCGAATGGAAGTGAGCTTATTCGGGCATCACGATTGTTCAGTGCCTCCCTGGCTATGTCTACATTCATAGAAAAGTCTGATCTCGGTATTTGCCAAAGATTGGGTGAAATTAGGATTCTAAGATGTGGCGCATCTGACTCGCTATCTGAAAGCTCAAGATCTTTATCAATCCATTTCTTGTAAAGATCCACGGTTTCTTTTGATCGTTGAAACATTTTTTCGATCATGTGGCGATCAGTTTCCGGAACTGGCTCGGAGCCATCAGCGATTCGGCGGTAAATGGATCCCTTATTGTGGACATGCGGCGCTTCAATACTTTGCGGCACTACAACACATATAATAGCTCGGGATGGAGCTAGATTTAAAAGTTCGTTAGGTCCGTGGATAGCTTTGGCTAAATAATGACATGACGGGCTGATCAAATAGGATACTGCTTGCCTGATCTTTTGCAATGCTGCATCTATCTGGTCGCTCTCAATGCCTATGAATTCGCCCGCGACAGAATTTTCCTTTGATTCTTCTTTTATCCCATAGAATATCCAGCCGCCATAGCTGTTAGCCAAAGCAGATACCGATTTAGCGATAGATTGTGCATTAGGAACTTCCTGCTTGTATTCAATGTACCAGCCTTCAGGAACCGTTTTAAGAGAAACTAGGTCGTCGCCTACTATGCTATCTATATCTTTTTCAAAAGGTGTGTATTGGTTCATAGATAAAATCCTTCTTTCCTTTAAGATTTTCTACTGCACTATGGATTGCCTGGGATAATAGTTTTTACTTAACTTTTCTTGCTCAAAAGGTCGCCGACGAGAGCGTGACGCTGCTCCACCGTTTTTCCAGAGGATACGTCAGTAACCGCGTAGAGCTCTAATTGCGCTGCTGGTTTCTAGAGCTTTGGTATCCAAATTGGTTAGTGCACCCTCACCATTGGTGTGCAGTTCGGTCGCGCTCGTTGCCGGTAGGTAGACTGTGAGTTCCTCTATATGCTTGCGCTTAAAGCTTCCTGGTTCAACTTGAGCCGTTCTAGCGCATCAGCGACGTTTTGGGCAGTTTGATCATTCATGATTGGTCGTCCTTCCCTGAGTTGTGATGCCCTCACCAACTGCGTACCGAGGCGGTAAGGGCGATCCTGCATTATAGACCGCTAATTTTCGCCGGTTTCTTGAAGCCCCAGCATTTCGTCGTGGTTTTTACAGACGATGCTGTCCACTGCTTTCTGCCCAAAAAAGCTGTGGCTTGGTGCAGCGCATTAGCGAATTGGTGAGGTCGGTACCAATGATCGACTCAATGCGGCTGGTATCAAACAGTTCGACTAGGTCGAGGTATGTTCAGCGCGATAAACTGGGAATTCTTGGAGTGGTTGTACACGATGCCCTTGGAGCCCCAGAAGCGCGCTCCAGAAGTCCACGACCACGTCCGCTAGCGGCTACTCGACGGTGTCGGGGGCGTCCAAATCCGGAACAGGTAGACCATGGTGTTGAACGGGTTCGTGATCTCAGCACTCAGCAGATCCCGCATTGATCGATTGCGGCTACGCGTCAGCTTTTTTAGTAACATCAGGCGATGTTTCGACAGGATGACCTTTTGCGCGATGGTGATAGTGCCAGATCGAACGTCTGCTATTGGCCGAGGCTGTGCAAAAACGTCTATGAGCGCGTCAGGTGCCCAAACCAGGGCGGAAATCGCGTTTCTACGCTAAATACACCTCTGCAAACGTGCCGATAAATTTCAGATTTAACCTAGACGTGTGCAAGTCAATTTTAGCGAAGCGTTTTTACACACTCTGGGCCGGTAGCGGCCCTTTTAAGTGAAGGGCTCTAGTCCGATGAAAGTCGCCTTAATCATCAAAAAACGCTCATCGCATAGCATTCAATGATGTAACAACTATTTGCCATGTAACACGCCTATCAGCAGATCGCTCACAAATGTGTAACGCCATAGAAGTTATTTAAAATCATATAGTTACAGAATCATGCAACACGAGGAACAGCCGTAACACGTTTTATTTGAGCATCCCCTAGCCCCATTACTATTACTCCTCCAGCGAAGCGAGGTAGGCCATTTTCTTGGCTTTAGTTCGATAATGGGGACCCTGGAGCCTTCTTGAAGGTACGGGGTAGGAAACCCGCGTGATCGTGTCAGAGGAAACGTGCCCAGCTTAGTGAACAGGTGAACCGGGTGAACTGCTGTTCACCAGTGCATTTACCCTATGAATCGAGAAGCCGCTGGGGCCCTGGGCTTTTCGGACACGGGGCATAGAACCCGCGCGTTCGTGTTAGCGGATGGATTTTTTAAGTTGGTTGACACCCATCACCATGGTTGACGCCATGCAGATGTTCACTATCTGCAACAGATACAGCCACCTTTACCGAAGCTGTAACGATGGCCCTTTTTCTTCACGATCCTTTCAATTTCAACGATTGAAATTTCAGTAACTTCCGGCACCTCCCACTAACTCGATCCCGCGGGTTTCATGCCCCGTGTAACGCGAAATCTCTCAGGGTCCCCAGCGCGATTTCCTGTCATCGAGAGGCGGAACCGACGAAATTCGCTTGTTAGGCCGGAACGCAAAGCGCCTGCCCACAACCGAGGATGCTGACTTTGACGTTACACGCATGGGCAGCGTTACATCGGGTGTACGCTAAGTTGCTCAACTGTGTAACGGGCATGAAAGCCAATGAAACCGGGCGTTTGGTGACGGGCGTTACACCCGTAACACCGGTTACACCAGTTTTGGAGGGGGCCGGATATGTACTCTCAATACAGCCATTCAAAATTGGCCCTACACCACATTGTTGGCCTCTCGTGAATCAAGATGACCAGCGTGATTTCCGATCACCAGGTGGTGTGGAGAGCTGATATGCAACGCCACTGGTTGGAGGTAGATTGACTACCTGACAACACGGTGGGAGAGCATCATGGAAGACAACCCTTTGCTTGCGTCCTTACTCAAGCGCATGAATGAAAACCAACTGGCGCTGGGGGCAGCTATCGAGGAGCTATCAAACTGGGTTGAGCAAAGAGGATCCACAGAAGTGGCACAGAACATCCGAGGGGCACTAGAAACCCTGGATGGAAATGCAGGATTCATCGCCCTTGCCCTCGCCTCACTGTCGGCAGAAGGTCGGACAAACAAGTGACTACCTGGCCGAAATGGCTACACATCACCTACCAACTGGTGGTGCTTTACCTAGCGGGAATACCACTAGATCTGCAGGCATAAGCAAGCAGCGTGTATGCCCACATGTATGCCTAACTGACAACCTAAGCACAAAACCCTTTAAATACATAGCACTACAAGATCAGTTCAAATGACTGTGTACCACCAAGTACTAAAAACGGCTTACCGAAAGGTAGGCCGTTTTTTTATGCCCGCAGGAAAGTCTCGCCAAGGTGCTTACGCTCAAAAATACTTCCCATCTGTATTTTGACGCCCCCAGGAGCCGCTGTTAGTGTCCAGCCTCCCCCACCACGGAGCGCTCCCGATGCAACTGGACATCTACCAAGTCGACGCCTTCAGCCAGCACGCCTTCGGCGGCAATCCCGCAGCGGTATGCCCGCTCACCGAGTGGCTGACGGACGAGCAACTGCAACACATCGCCGCTGAAAACAATCTGTCGGAAACCGCGTTCTTCGTACCCCGTGGTGACCTTTATGAACTGCGCTGGTTTACCCCGGAGGTCGAAGTGGACCTGTGTGGTCACGCCACCCTGGCAGCGGCGTGGGTGCTGATTCACAAGTTGCCGGACGCGCCCGCCGTGTTGCGCTTCGCCACGCGCAGCGGCGAGCTGCGGGTGACGCGCAACGGCGATGAACTGGCCATGGACTTCCCGGCCAGGCAACCGGAACGCTGCGAGCCGCCAAGCGGAATGCTAAGTGCATTGGGGATCGAAAACGCCGAGGTGTTCGGCACCGATGACTATATCGTGCTGGTGGAAGATGAAGCACAAGTGGCCGCACTCGCGCCGGATTTCGCAAGGCTCAAGGGCCTGCCCAAACGCGGGATTGCCGTCACTGCCAGGAGCACGCGCTTTGACTTTGTTTCGCGCTGGTTCGGCCCGAATGTGGGGGTCAATGAAGACCCGGTCACAGGCTCCGCGCATACGTCGCTGGCACCGTTCTGGGCCGAGCGCCTGGGCAAATCGCAATTGACCGCCGAGCAAGGCGGCACGCGCAAAGGTCAATTGCGCTGCGAGCTGCAGGGTGACCGGGTCATCATCTCCGGTAAAGCCGTGCTGTACATGCAGGGTGTGATTTATCTGTGAACGAGGCGGCTTGCCTTACGTCAAGCCGCTTTCATCCTGGCAGCCTTCAGGCCACCACATTCGGCGTTCTTATACGCTGGTCCGCCAAGTCGATGGTCAGGTCGTGGCGTGGCAGGGGGCTCAACGTATCGTTGAGGTTCATGCGCAACGGTTTGTCCGCATTGGCTCCGTATTCAAAGTCGACGTTGACGTGCTTTTGCGTGTGACTGAGCGACGCGCTGCTGAAAAAACTGAGCGTGGTCAGGGCCGGTAATGACATGCCATGGGTCTGGGTCGCGGTGTAGTTCATGCTCATGCTTTTCACACGCAGGTTGTTGGGATCTTTCAGCGCTCGCTTGATCAACGGCTCGGTGCTTTCGCCCGCCAGGTGACGGCGCTCGATCGTGCGCAGAACCTGCGGTTTGAGTTCCATGCCGAGCGTCACAGAGGTGCCTTCACCCTGCTGCAGCTGTTGGATGATCCGCGCGAACTGCGGGTCCTCCCCGAGCCACTGCACGATGGCGGCCTTGTTGCCCGGCGCGACATCGTCCAGCCAGGCAAATCGCCCGTTGTCCTGCAGCCCCACCCTTGTCACGCTGGATTCGACCGACGCCAGCTGACGCAAACCGGCTTTCATCAGGGTGTGCTGGGTCATGCATTTTTCCAGCGACTGGCCGATGGCGTGGTAGTCATCCAGCTTTGTCGCTGAAGGAGGATGCGCCGCCATGAAGCGCTGCAACATTGCCAACTGCTCCTGCGGGTCAGCCGACGGTGCCATGACGGCCAGGTCCTGCCTGAACTGCGGTGAGTACTGCGACAGACGCTTGTGGATATCCTCGATCTGAGCCTGCGTTACCGGTTGCGCAGGCTTGAAGGACAAATCGACGGCCCGGGATTGCCCACGGTCGAATTTCACCCTGGCCGACACTTCCGGCAAGGCAAAGGCGATAGCCGTCGGCCCGCCCGCTTCACCTCTGCCCAGCGCCAGCGCGTTGACCGGTGCGAAGTTGGCCCCTGCTTCAGCCTCCCTCAGCCATTGCGCGTTGCGCCCTTCGTGACGGTGGGTGTCCGTCGCTGAACGTACGCCGGACCGGCTCGCATCCGCGTGTACCAGGTTGAGGTGGCCCACCCCGCCGATACCGGCGCGTATCACCGAGTCGAACTCGGCAATATTTTCCTGGGGGCTGTACATCAGCCGCAGTTGGGCAAGCCCATCCAGACTCAGATCAGCGCTGACCTTGGAACCTTCTCCAGACGCGTGTTCCTTGCCCAACGCCAACAAGTCCTGGAACCCTCCGGACTGCCCCGTCAGGATCGACATCATCTTGCCGAAGTCAGCCTCCCTCACGTCGAAACCAATGCTCGTCTCCCTGCTTTTCTCAACGCTCGCCAACAACTCACCCGCCACCCTCAGACCAGGCCCCACGGCGCCACCGCCCTGGCCTAACGTCACCCCCAGCCCCACGGAGCCGGTCATGCGCCGCTTGTCGTCGGTGCTGATCTCAACGTGTGCACCCTGGTCGGTACGACTGATGCTCACACCATGGGTATGGGACTTCGAGGCCTCCAGGAAAAACTCCAACGGCGCCACCGGTTTTACGCCGGTCACTATCACACCCAGCGCCTGGCCCTGGGTTCGACTGGGGCTGAGGGTCTGACCACTTTGCAGTTGCCGCACTTGCTGCGTCATGGCGTCCTGTATGGACGCATCGGCGGGCAATCCCAGCAGCCCCGACAGGTGCCAATGCAAGGCAGACCCTGGAGTGCCAAGATCCTTGGCCAGCAGTTTGAAGTTGTCATACAGCGATTCGGCCTGGTCGTAGCTGACAATCTGCTGGCTGGACAATTTGTGCACCGGGCCCTCTTCAAAGCCTTTAATCACCGCCTGAAGCGACGCCTCGATTCTTTTCAAGGCGCTCGGGCTATGGCCGGACGTGCTGCTCAGTGCCTCAACCATCCCGGCCAACTGTTCAAGTGTGCGGGCATGGTGAATCAAATCACCCTCGACGAGCGCCGAAGGATGACTGAGATCTCGCTGACGCTCCGGCTTCCACTCGGGCAACCTCAAGCCCTGCCCTTCGAAGTTGGCCAGCAGCGCGGCGGTGGGCTTTTGTGATGAAGGTTCGACCCGCTTGAACGCTTCAAACAAGCGGTGCAGCGTCGACTCGGCGCTCACCACCGTGCGGCTGAGCCTGGGCTGTGAGTCAACTGTCAGCCCATGCAGGTCGCCTAACAGGCGGGCGCACGCCTGGCTGCTTTTTTCGACCTTGAGCAGCGCCTGGCTGAGCTGCCCGGCCAGTGCCTGTCGCGGCCCGGGCTCGCTCAGGGCCGCAAGGCGAGTGCTCAGGCCGGCGCCAACCGGCTTGCTCCTGGAGAGCGACTCGAGCTGTTGGTGCAGGCGCTTGTCGTCGGCGTATACGCTCTCCAATCCCCGGCGACCCTGCATGTGATGCGCAATGGACCGGCCTTTCTCACCCAGCGCCTGCAAAGGATGGAAGTGCGCCTTGATCCCCTGGAAAAAATGGCGCTTGGTGGGTATCCCTTCGCGTGTTTGCCCAAGCACATTACTGCTGGCCGTCAGCGCGCCCCCTGACACAGGCGTGCGCATCTGGCCGGCCGCTAACGTATCGGCCAATGAAGCCTCCGGCACCGCCGCTTGCACTGGCCCCCATGTCATTGCGCCTGGGTCTGCGTTGTCCAATCGATGAAATTGCTTGTCCCAGCCGCCAATCAAGTGTTTGTCAGCCCCCATCCGCAGGGACTCCAAAGACTGACCCTGCGGCAGTTCAACCTTGCTCCAGCGCGGCGCGGCACCCTCGCGGCCTTGCCAGGCGTGGCGATCAAGCTTGAATAATTCGCCCCTCTGAGTGTGTGCATAAAGATTCGCTTCATGATCCAGCGCCAGTGTTTTGATGGCGAGCGCCGGTGAAGGCCGCAACGGGCCGACTGCCCCGTCCACACAGGCCTGGAGCTGATGGTCTTTATCGACGCTTACAAAGTTGCGGCCGTCGGCTACCGCGAAGCCTGTGAGCGGACGCTGAATATCGCCCGCAAGCACTTCCTCAAGTGACACCTGGGGACGAGGCTTGGGCAGTGCACTCAATTCATGACTGGCGCCCTCGAAGACCGGGTCACGCACCTTTGTGACAGTCACCGCTTTGAGTTGCCCTGCTTGCAGCACATAGGCGCGTCCATCCAGGCCCCGCTCCAGATGGGACACGCCCTCTTGTGCGCATTTGTCCCAACGTTGCGCTGCCGCATCCCAGCTCAGCAATGTGCCTGAATCAAACGCCACCTTGCCGCGCAGCCCGAGATCGACGGCTGTGGTCAGTGCCTGCTGGCTGGGCAACGGCAGGCCTTTCTCGATGCCCTTGACCAGCACGTCGCTGAGGTTCCACGCCGGGCGCAGTCCGCCAGCCCTCTCCAAAGGCACGCTGTGCAATTGCTGCCGGGCATCACGAGCCTGGGCATTGAGCTGCCCGGCGTCATCATGGAAGAACCCCTCGACGCGTACCGCGCCCTTCAGCGCTTGCTCCAGCGGTACGAGCGATTGCGCAACCATCGGCAACGTGCCGTCCCGCGCCAGCCGCAGGTCCGCGCGCAGCAGTTCACCGTCAGCCGTGGCGCCGTACAGCGTACTGCCAGACAAGCCGATTCGGCTGAGTTGCACAGGCGCGCCGCGCTCATCGAGCGGACGTACAACCGCCGCGTCGGCACCTTGAATCTGCACCACCGATACGCCCTGAGCCTGGCTCAACACCGCCGAGGTCCGCCCCTGCGCGCTGCTGTCCAGTGCCTCCCGAGGGGTCTTCAACAGTTGCCCCTCACGGGTCAGCCCGATACGGCTGTAGGTCCGGTTGTCGGCGTCGGGTAGCCAGGACAGGGCAAGGGGTTCGAAGCGATACAGGCGTCCCTGGTCCAACCGAAATTGCTTGCCGTCGGCGCTCGTCTGCACTCCGCTGACGCTTCCCAAGTGCCCGCGACCGGGGCTCAATGGCGATACGCAACCTGCGTCGCCATCGGTTTCGGGCAGGCTGCTTCTGAAGACCGCCGCAACAGCAGGGGTGGGCTGAATATGAAACAGGTAATCTCGCTCATCCCTGAAACGCAAGGTGCCGGCAACCGAGGCGCCATCGGCCACATAATGCTTGTCTGGCGCATTGAGATGGCGGGCGATATCACGTCCCGCGAGGGTCGTATCAGGTTCCAGCCGCCCGCCTTTGAGGCGGATATCGAACAGCATTGAAGCGGGGTTCAACGATTGATAAGAGGGCAGCGGCTGGACAGGCTCTGTGGCCGAGCTGGAAGATGCATTAACGGCGTGAGCATGCTCGATACCGTCAAGTTTTGCGTGAGGCAGCCCCTCTAATCTTCTGTGCATAGCAGGCTCCAGAAATAGATAAATACTGTTACCGAGTGAGCATTTGCCTCGTTTTGGTTCCAGCGTGGCGCCATAAACCCAGCCCTGTCCCCGTCTCTACTGCGCTAAAGTCTGCTGACAGGAAGACCAGATCATTCTCAAAATGAACGGAGTTCAACGCGTGCTTTTTATTTCCCGCCGTCAACTATCAACCGTTGCCATCACGCTCGCCCTGGCTGGCTGCCACACCACGATCAATGAACACCCCCCCGCACCGGAGCTGGGTTCGGGCTATCGCGCCGATCTCGTCACGCGTCACGCCGCGCGCCATATGGCTGCCGCCGCCAACCCGCTCGCCGCCGAAGCCGGACGCGACATGTTGCGCCAGGGCGGTTCGGCCATTGACGCCGCGATCGCCATGCAAGCGGTGCTGACGCTGGTGGAACCGCAATCGTCCGGCATCGGCGGCGGCGCATTCATCATGCTGTGGGATGGCAAAAACCTGCGAGCCTACGACGGCCGTGAAACCGCCCCGGCCGGCGCGACAGAGCGGTTGTTTCTGAACGCCGACGGTACGCCCATGGCGTTCACCGATGCGCAGATTGGCGGGCGTTCGGTGGGCACGCCGGGGGTGTTGCGGGCACTGGAAATGGCCCACAGCAAGAGCGGCCGCCTGCCATGGTCCAAGCTGTTCGAACCGGCGATTCGTCTGTCCGAACAGGGTTTCGCGATCTCCCCGCGCCTGCACAGCTTGATTGCCGCCGACCGCTTTATTGCGCAATCGCCGGACATGGCCGCTTACTTTCTGAATGCCGACGGGTCGCCAAAAGCTACCGGTACATTGTTGAAGAACCCGGCACTGGCGAAGGTGTTCAAACGTATCGCCAAGGAGGGCCCCGACGCGCTGTATCACGGCCCGATTGCCGATGAAATCGCCCGCAAGGTGCAGGGCAATCGCAATGCCGGCAGCTTGACCCAGGCGGACCTTCAAGGCTACGCCGCCAAGGAGCGCACGCCGTTGTGCACCGATTACAAACAATGGAAGGTGTGCGGCATGCCGCCGCCTTCGTCGGGCGGGATCGCTGTTGCGCAAATCCTCGGCACATTGCAGGCGCTGCAAACGCGCGATCCGCGCCTGGCCATCGCGCCGATGACGCCGCTCAAGAGCCCCTCGCCCGCCGGGCTTGAACCTACGCCCGAGGCCGTGCATCTGATCGCCGAAGCCGGGCGCCTGGCGTTCGCCGACCGGGCGCTGTACGTGGCTGATGCGGACTTCACCCCGGTGCCGGTTGCCGGCCTCGTTGCGCCAGACTATCTGGCCCGGCGCGCCGCACTGATCGGTGAACGCAGCATGGGCATCGCCACGCCGGGTCAACCGGCAGGCCTGCAGGTGGCTTACGCGCCGGACCGTTCGCCCCTGCGCATTTCCACCTCGCAAGTGGTGGCCGTGGATGACCAGGGCGGCGCCGTGTCGATGACCACCACGGTCGAGGCGGCGTTCGGCTCCCATGTCATGGTCCAGGGCTTTTTGCTCAATAATCAGATGACCGACTTCTCGTTCATTCCCGAAGAAAACGGCCAACCCGTCGCCAACCGCGTGCAACCCGGCAAACGCCCGCGTTCGGCCATGGCGCCGACCCTGGTATTCGACCGTCAGAGCGGTGAGTTGCTGGCCACCGTCGGTTCGCCGGGGGGCTCGCAGATCATCGAGTACGTGAGCAAAACACTGGTCGCGATGCTGGACTGGAAACTCGACCCACAGGCCGCTATCAGCCTGCCGAACTTCGGCAGCCGCAATGGCGCAACCGAGCTGGAGGCCGGGCTGTTCAGCCCGGGCGTGAAGCAGGCCTTGAAGAGCAAAGGTCATGAGCTGAGCGAAATTGACATGACCAGCGGCGTCCAGGCGATCGTTCGCACGCGTGATGCCCAGGGTCAGGTGTCATTGAGCGGTGGTGCAGACCCGCGCCGTGAAGGCGAAGCGTTGGGCGACTGATTCAACCTAGGGTGGCGAGGGCGCTTGCTCCCTCACCCCCCATTTAAGCCCCGTAACGGACGGTCAGCGATTCGCGATCAGATGTGAACCGAACAAGACGTAGCATCCCCCGGCAAAACGATCGAGCCATTTCCGCGAACGGCTGTAAAGAGTGGCCATGCGTTCGCTGGAAAACAGCAGTGCCACACTGGTGTACCAACTGAACGACAAGGTCGCCATGACGATCACCGCCAACGTCAGCAACACCGGCGAAGGCGACGGCGGCATGGTGGATGCGAAGATAGTGGCGACGAACAGCGCCGCCTTGGGGTTGGACAGGTTACCCAACAGCCCCAGACGCCAGGCGGAAAACAACGAGCGCCGCGCCGCGTCCGGCAGCGGGCTCTGGCCCATGCTGGTTGCCGAGCGCTTGAACAGTTTCAGCCCCAGATAAATCAAATAGCAGCCACCGATGATCTTGAACGCCAGGTACAACATAGGCGCGGCCGTAAACAGCGACTTGATCCCCAGCCCACCCGCCAACCCCCACAGGATCGTACCGGTGGCCACGCCCGCCGAAGCCACTACACCATGTCGGCGCGAACAGCTGGCGGCCAATTGGGCGGTGTTGAAGAAGTTGGGCCCGGGCGTGACCACGGCCACCGTCCACAGCAGGGCCAACGAGACCAGCGGCGCCACATACGCGGGGTTGAACAGTTCCATCGCGGCCAGCTCCTTCAAGGCAATACGCAGCCTGGATCATAGGCCTGGCCGAACAACTGCACAATCGTACAAGACCCCGGCAGACAAGGGGCGCAGACTCGGCTAACGTGTTTCCACCTCCTTTTGTGACAGTCACCATGGGCAACCCTACCCACACGCTGGACTGGCTGCACCGCGCGCCGCACGCCAGTGGCCTGGACCGTATCGAAGCCTACTTTGCCGGCTTCGCGTTCGACCCTCATCGCCATGACACCTACGCCATCGGGCGTACGCTGTTCGGTGTGCAGAGTTTCCACTATCGCGGCGGCATGACCCACAGTTTGCCCGGCACCACCATGGTGATTCACCCCGATGAAGTCCATGACGGCCGCGCGGGCAGCGATGAGGGTTTCAAGTACCGGATGATCTACGTGGAACCGGCGCTGATCCAGCAGATCCTCGGCGGCAAGCCGCTGCCCTTCATACCCGGCGGCGTGTCCACCGACCCGCGGCTGCACCGCGCCAGCGAGGTATTGCTGCAAAGCCTGGATTGCCCGATCGACCCGATGCAGGAGCAGGACGCCATGTTCGACCTGGCCCATACGCTCAGCGCTGCGTCCGGCGTCATCACCCACCGCAAATCCTTTGATTACATCGCCGCCGAGCGCGCCCGGGAATTTATCCACAGCGCCCTGGGCCGCAGCATCACCCTGGATGAAATCGCTGATCACGCCGGGCGCGACCGCTGGGCGTTGTCGCGGGATTTTCGCTTGCTGTTCGGCACCAGCCCCTACCGCTACCTGACCATGCGCCGGCTGGACCTGGTGCGCCAATTGCTGGCCCAGGGCGTGTCCCTGGTGGATGCCGCGATGAGCGCCGGCTTCACCGACCAGAGCCACATGACCCGGCAATTTCGCAGCACCTACGGCATGCCACCGTCGCGCTGGGTAAAGATGCTCGGACGCTGACTCAAGACCTGATGCTTTTTGTAGGAGCGAGCTTGCTCGCGAAAAACGCCAACGATAACGCGTGCTTCCTGAATGAACGCGGTGCCTGTGAGTTTTTCGCGAGCAAGCTCGCTCCTACA
>NZ_CVTO01000108.1:0-4430 GCF_900004715.1 Pseudomonas sp. 24 E 13 | reverse complement strand
GCCGCCTTGTGCCTGTTGGAATCGATGGCTAGTCTTCGGTCCGTCACTGAATTTCAGTGATCGGGTTTAGCAGCCTGAGTTCAATAGGCACACGTTTTCACCGCATTATGGCGGCTGTACGTGGGGCAC
This sequence comes from Pseudomonas sp. 24 E 13, assembly GCF_900004715.1. Classification (NCBI taxonomy): domain Bacteria; kingdom Pseudomonadati; phylum Pseudomonadota; class Gammaproteobacteria; order Pseudomonadales; family Pseudomonadaceae; genus Pseudomonas; species Pseudomonas sp. 24 E 13. The sequence goes on along the minus strand of NZ_CVTO01000108.1, from coordinate 4,301 downwards.
CTTCGGGTGCGCTGGTTTTCCTATTGACCGGTCTGCTAACCCGCGTACAGCTGCCACCTCACGTTTAGCAGCGTTGGTGGTCGCTCCCTTGTTCAATAGGAGTTACACCATGACCAAAGCACTCCCCGATCCACCCATGGATTGCCTCGTCGTCAATGAAGAACTCAGCTTCGAAGACGCCCAACTCTATATTTCCCATCTGATCCACAGCGCATCGGCCACGGTGTGGGACTGTTGCGATCACCTGCAACCCCACGACCGCGCAAGAATCCATGCCGCATGGCATCTGCTGGAAATGGCCAAAACGGTAATAAACCGCACCATCGAATGCATGCCACGAACCTGAAAACACCACAAAACCAATGTGGGAGGGGGCTTGCCCCCGATAGCGGTGTATCAGCGACAGACAGGCTGGCTGACACACCGCTATCGGGGGCACGCCCCCTCCCACATGAATCACGATCATCGTCCTGACCTGAGTCTCAGCCAACCAGGGTATGTCGCTTGCCGAACACCGCCACACTCGCCACGCCCACCGCCCCCATCACCACGCAATACCCCACGCAAATCCACGGACTGGTGGGCATTAGCGCAATCAGCAGCAGCGGTGTGGTACTCGCCCATAGCGCGTAGGCAATGTTGTAGGTGAAGGAAATCCCCGACACCCGCACCTGCGCCGGAAACAGCCCGACCATCACCGACGGCACCGCGCCCACCACCCCGCAGCTCAAGCCGGCCACGGCATAGGCGGCGCCCAGCCAGACCCCGCCGCTGATCAGGCTGGCATACAGGATAAACACCCCCACCGGCAGCAGCAGGCTGTAGACCAGCACCGCGCGCCAGGCGCCGATGCGGTCCACCAGCAGGCCGGCCAATACGCAGCCGATGTTGAGAAACACAATCCCCAACGCGCTCAAGGCGAAGGTGTGGCTGGGGCTCATGCCGAAGGTTTTCTGCATCATGGTCGGAGTGATGACCACCAGCACCACCACCGCCGACGTCAGCACGCACGTGAGGATCATCGCCGGCAGCAACACGGCGCGGTGGTCGCGCAACACGGTGCGCAGTGGCAGTTCGGCGGCAGCCTGGCGGCGGGCCTGCATTTCGAGGAATACCGGCGTTTCGTTGAGCCAGCGGCGCAGCCATACGCCGATCACGCCAAACACGCCGCCGAGCAGGAAGGGGAAACGCCAGGCATAGTCGAGAATCTCGGCCGGGGTGAAGACCTGTGCAAGCAACGTGGCCGTGAGCGCGCCGAGCAAGTAACCGAACGTCAGCCCGGCCTGCAGGAACCCCAAGGCATACCCACGATGACTGCGCGGGGCATGTTCAGCGACGAAGGTCCAGGCGCTGGGCACTTCACCGCCCACGGCGGCGCCCTGCAATACGCGCAGCACCAGCAGGATCAGCGGTGCGAAATAGCCGATTTGCGCGTAGGTCGGCATGACTCCGATCAGCAGGCAGGGCAAGGCCATCATCAGGATGCTCAAGCTGAACACGCGCTTGCGTCCCAGGTGGTCGGCAAAGTGCGCCATCAGGATGCCGCCCAGCGGGCGCGCGAGGTAGCCGGTGACGAAGATGCCGAAGCTTTGCAACAAGCGCAGCCACTCGGGCATTTGCGGGGGGAAAAACAGTTGGCTGAGGGTCAGCGCGAAGAACACGAAGATAATGAAGTCATAGATCTCCAGGGCGCCACCGAGGGCGGCCAGGCCCAGGGTTTTGTAGTCGGAGCGGGAGAAACGCTGCGCCTGTGAAGAAGCGGTGGCAGTCATGTGCATGCTCGGCAGACAAACAAAATGGCGTGCAGATTATGAGCTGAACCGGATGATGGCAATCGCGGTGGATATATTTGTTTTACTCATTGATCGATGAAGATAACTACATTCCCAAATCAATGAACGTAGCGGAACATGCCGCAAAACTGCCCACCCCATAATAAATACAAGAGGAAAGACTCGTGGCCGATGCTATCGAAGAAAGCCGCTATGCCCGATTTGCCCTGCGCTGCTCTAACTTCGCCGAGCGCTGGTTCCCGGACTCGTGGGTGTTCGCCGCCCTCGCCGTGATCATTGTCGCCGTGGCCACCCTGGGCATGGGCGCCGCGCCCACCGAAGCCGCCAAGGCGTTTGGCGATGGGTTCTGGAGCCTAATTCCCTTCACCATGCAGATGGCCTTTGTGGTGATCGGTGGTTATGTGGTGGCCAGTTCGCCGCCTGCGGTAAAGCTGATTGACCGCCTAGCGCGCATCCCGAAGAACGGCCGGTCGGCCGTGGCCTGGGTCGCGTTGATTTCCATGGTGGCCTCCCTGCTCAACTGGGGCCTTTCCCTGGTATTCGGCGGTTTGCTGGTGCGTGCACTGGCGCGTCGCACGGACCTGCGCATGGACTACCGTGCCGCCGGCGCCGCGGCCTATCTGGGCCTGGGCGCCGTGTGGGCACTGGGCTTGTCGTCATCGGCCGCACAGTTGCAGGCCAATCCGGCCAGTTTGCCGCCGTCGATCCTGGCGATCACTGGAATGATCCCGTTTACCGAGACCATCTTCCTGTGGCAATCGGGCGTGATGTTGCTGGCCCTGATCATCGTCTCGCTGATCATCGCCTACGCCACCGCGCCGGGCCCGAACAGCGCGCGTGATGCCAAGGCTTGCGGCGTCGACCCCGCGTTCAACCTGCCCAAGCCGCAGGCGCCGACCCGACCCGGCGAATGGCTGGAGCACAGCCCGCTGCTGACGATTGCGCTGGCGCTGCTGGCGGCCGGCTGGTTGTTCCACGAGTTCTCGAGCAAACCGGCAATCAGCGCCATCTCGGGGCTCAACACCTATAACTTCCTGTTCATCATGGTCGGCGCGCTGCTGCACTGGCGCCCGCGCAGCTTCCTCGACGCCGTGGCCCGCGCCGTGCCGACCACCACGGGCGTATTGATCCAATTCCCGCTTTACGGCTCGATTGCAGCGCTGATGACCGTGGTCAAAGGCGGCGACGGCCAGACCCTGGCGCACCATATCTCGCTGTTCTTCACCTCCATCGCATCCCACGACACCTATGCCCTGCTGATGGGCGTGTACTCGGCGGTGCTGGGCTTCTTCATCCCGTCCGGCGGCGGCAAGTGGATCATCGAAGCGCCCTACGTGATGCAGGTGGCCAATGACCTGCAATACCACCTGGGCTGGGCGGTGCAGATCTACAACGCGGCCGAGGCGCTGCCGAATCTGATCAACCCGTTCTATATGCTGCCGTTGCTCGGGGTCCTGGGGTTGAAGGCGCGAGATCTGATCGGGTTTTCGTTTGTGCAATTGCTGGTGCACACGCCGTTGGTGTTGTTCTTGCTATGGGCGTTGGGGACGACATTGACGTATTTGCCGCCGGTGATGCCTTAGGAGCAGCCGCAAGCTGCAAGTTTTCAGCTTCAAGCTTCAAGCTTCAAGCTTGCAGCTTGTAGCTGCCTTAATCCCGTCACATTGCATTGCTACCGTCCTGCGAAACATCTTGCAACACCTCGCCAAGGACTCCCGCGCAATGAGTGACGAGCACGTAGATCGCCCTTCCACAGATTCCGTAGGCCAGGCGCCGGTTGACAGCAGTCGCCGGCGATTCCTGGGGGGCGCTGCGGTGCTGGGGGTGGGCGCAACCTTGAGTGGCTGTGGAAATGCCGGCCAGGCACCGGAAAAACCGGCGGCGCGCCCACTCACAGCGCCGGAGTTGGACAAGGCCCTGCGCGACCAGGTGAAGACCGTCGTAGTGATCTACGCCGAGAACCGCAGCTTCAACAATCTGTTTGCCGATTTCCCAGGGCTGGAGAAACCCCTCTCGGCGCTGTCCGCCGCTGATTACCAACAACGCGACCGCGATGGGAGCGTATTGCCGGCCCTCCCCCAGACCTGGGGCGGCGTCCTGCAGGCGGGCCCCCAGAGCGTAGATGGGGTGACCTACCCGAGCGCCGTGCAATTCCAGGAAAACCTACCCAACGCACCGTTCGCCCTCAAGGGCCCGAATGCCGAGGACTTGCCGCTGAGCCTGGTGACCCGTGACTTGTGGCACGTGTTTTATCAGAACCAGATGCAGATCAACGGCGGCAAGAATGACGGCTTCGTGGCCTGGGGCGATTCCGGCGGCCTGGTGATGGGCCATTACGCCCAGAGCCGTTACTCTCTGCGCTTGTGGGACGTGGCCCGGGAGTTCGTGCTGTGCGATAACTTCTTCCAGGGCGCGTTCGGCGGCTCGTTCCTCAATCATCAATACCTGATCAGCGCCACCGCACCGACCTATCCCAATGCGGCTCAGTCGGTAGCCAAGGCGCAGATC
>NZ_CVTO01000103.1:17400-20630 GCF_900004715.1 Pseudomonas sp. 24 E 13 | reverse complement strand
ATAGCTCAGCTGGGAGAGCGCCTGCCTTGCACGCAGGAGGTCAACGGTTCGATCCCGTTTGGCTCCACCACTACTGCTTCTGTTTGTATAAAGCTTAGAAATGAGCATTCCATTGTCATGATGGTGAATGTTGATTTCTAGTCTTTGACTAGTTCGTTCTTTAAAAATTTGGGTATGTGATAGAAAGATAGACTGAACGTTACTTTCACTGGTAACGGATCAGGCTAAGGTAAAATTTGTGAGTTCTCTTAAATNGAGAAATTCGAATTTTCGGCGAATGTTGTCTTCACAGTATAACCAGATTGCTTGGGGTTATATGGTCAAGTGAAGAAGCGCATACGGTGGATGCCTTGGCAGTCAGAGGCGATGAAAGACGTGGTAGCCTGCGAAAAGCTTCGGGGAGTCGGCAAACAGACTTTGATCCGGAGATGTCTGAATGGGGGAACCCAGCCATCATAAGATGGTTATCTTACGCTGAATACATAGGCGTAAGAGGCGAACCAGGGGAACTGAAACATCTAAGTACCCTGAGGAAAAGAAATCAACCGAGATTCCCTTAGTAGTGGCGAGCGAACGGGGACTAGCCCTTAAGTGGCTTTGAGATTAGCGGAACGCTCTGGAAAGTGCGGCCATAGTGGGTGATAGCCCTGTACGCGAAAATCTCTTAGTCATGAAATCGAGTAGGACGGAGCACGAGAAACTTTGTCTGAATATGGGGGGACCATCCTCCAAGGCTAAATACTACTGACTGACCGATAGTGAACTAGTACCGTGAGGGAAAGGCGAAAAGAACCCCGGAGAGGGGAGTGAAATAGATCCTGAAACCGTATGCGTACAAGCAGTGGGAGCCCACTTTGTTGGGTGACTGCGTACCTTTTGTATAATGGGTCAGCGACTTATTTTCAGTGGCGAGCTTAACCGAATAGGGGAGGCGTAGCGAAAGCGAGTCTTAATAGGGCGTCTAGTCGCTGGGAATAGACCCGAAACCGGGCGATCTATCCATGGGCAGGTTGAAGGTTGGGTAACACTAACTGGAGGACCGAACCGACTACCGTTGAAAAGTTAGCGGATGACCTGTGGATCGGAGTGAAAGGCTAATCAAGCTCGGAGATAGCTGGTTCTCCTCGAAAGCTATTTAGGTAGCGCCTCATGTATCACTGTAGGGGGTAGAGCACTGTTTCGGCTAGGGGGTCATCCCGACTTACCAAACCGATGCAAACTCCGAATACCTACAAGTGCCGAGCATGGGAGACACACGGCGGGTGCTAACGTCCGTCGTGAAAAGGGAAACAACCCAGACCGTCAGCTAAGGTCCCAAAGTTATGGTTAAGTGGGAAACGATGTGGGAAGGCTTAGACAGCTAGGAGGTTGGCTTAGAAGCAGCCACCCTTTAAAGAAAGCGTAATAGCTCACTAGTCGAGTCGGCCTGCGCGGAAGATGTAACGGGGCTCAAACCATACACCGAAGCTACGGGTATCACGTAAGTGATGCGGTAGAGGAGCGTTCTGTAAGCCTGTGAAGGTGAGTTGAGAAGCTTGCTGGAGGTATCAGAAGTGCGAATGCTGACATGAGTAACGACAATGGGTGTGAAAAACACCCACGCCGAAAGACCAAGGTTTCCTGCGCAACGTTAATCGACGCAGGGTTAGTCGGTCCCTAAGGCGAGGCTGAAAAGCGTAGTCGATGGAAAACAGGTTAATATTCCTGTACTTCTGGTTATTGCGATGGAGGGACGGAGAAGGCTAGGCCAGCTTGGCGTTGGTTGTCCAAGTTTAAGGTGGTAGGCTGGAATCTTAGGTAAATCCGGGATTCTAAGGCCGAGAGCTGATGACGAGTCGTCTTTTAGACGACGAAGTGGTTGATGCCATGCTTCCAAGAAAAGCTTCTAAGCTTCAGGTAACCAGGAACCGTACCCCAAACCGACACAGGTGGTTGGGTAGAGAATACCAAGGCGCTTGAGAGAACTCGGGTGAAGGAACTAGGCAAAATGGCACCGTAACTTCGGGAGAAGGTGCGCCGGTGAGGGTGAAGGACTTGCTCCGTAAGCTCATGCCGGTCGAAGATACCAGGCCGCTGCGACTGTTTATTAAAAACACAGCACTCTGCAAACACGAAAGTGGACGTATAGGGTGTGACGCCTGCCCGGTGCCGGAAGGTTAATTGATGGGGTTAGCTAACGCGAAGCTCTTGATCGAAGCCCCGGTAAACGGCGGCCGTAACTATAACGGTCCTAAGGTAGCGAAATTCCTTGTCGGGTAAGTTCCGACCTGCACGAATGGCGTAACGATGGCGGCGCTGTCTCCACCCGAGACTCAGTGAAATTGAAATCGCTGTGAAGATGCAGTGTATCCGCGGCTAGACGGAAAGACCCCGTGAACCTTTACTATAGCTTTGCACTGGACTTTGAATTTGCTTGTGTAGGATAGGTGGGAGGCTTTGAAGCGTGGACGCCAGTCTGCGTGGAGCCAACCTTGAAATACCACCCTGGCAACTTTGAGGTTCTAACTCAGGTCCGTTATCCGGATCGAGGACAGTGTATGGTGGGTAGTTTGACTGGGGCGGTCTCCTCCTAAAGAGTAACGGAGGAGTACGAAGGTGCGCTCAGACCGGTCGGAAATCGGTCGTAGAGTATAAAGGCAAAAGCGCGCTTGACTGCGAGACAGACACGTCGAGCAGGTACGAAAGTAGGTCTTAGTGATCCGGTGGTTCTGTATGGAAGGGCCATCGCTCAACGGATAAAAGGTACTCCGGGGATAACAGGCTGATACCGCCCAAGAGTTCATATCGACGGCGGTGTTTGGCACCTCGATGTCGGCTCATCACATCCTGGGGCTGAAGCCGGTCCCAAGGGTATGGCTGTTCGCCATTTAAAGTGGTACGCGAGCTGGGTTTAGAACGTCGTGAGACAGTTCGGTCCCTATCTGCCGTGGACGTTTGAGATTTGAGAGGGGCTGCTCCTAGTACGAGAGGACCGGAGTGGACGAACCTCTGGTGTTCCGGTTGTCACGCCAGTGGCATTGCCGGGTAGCTATGTTCGGAATAGATAACCGCTGAAAGCATCTAAGCGGGAAACTAGCCTCAAGATGAGATCTCACTGGAACCTTGAGTTCCCTGAAGGGCCGTCGAAGACTACGACGTTGATAGGTTGGGTGTGTAAGCGCTGTGAGGCGTTGAGCTAACCAATACTAATTGCCCGTGAGGCTTGACCATATAACACCCAAGCAATTTGA
>NZ_CVTO01000103.1:281-17350 GCF_900004715.1 Pseudomonas sp. 24 E 13 | reverse complement strand
TGGGGTTTCCCCATGTGAGAGTAGGTCATCGTCAAGATTAAATTCCAGAACCCCTGTTTGCTAACGCAAATAGGGGTTTTGTTTATGTAGAAGCTCATGAATTTCACCGGTACGTTGCAATGCAACGGGCTGGTACACAGAATTTCTTGACGACCATAGAGCATTGGAACCACCTGATCCCATCCCGAACTCAGCAGTGAAACGATGCATCGCCGATGGTAGTGTGGGGTTTCCCCATGTGAGAGTAGGTCATCGTCAAGATTGAATTCCGAAACCCCTGTCTGCTAACGCAGACAGGGGTTTTGTCGTTTAAGGCCGCCAAAGGCTGATAATCGACTGCGTCTCTACCGCCTGTCGGCGCCTTGCTCTAAAAAAGGAAGATTCACACAAAACTCTAAGATTTATCATTTTCTGGCCGAAAGCCTGACGAGCCATGTGTGCACCGAGATAGAGCGGTCGCAGAGTCCGCCTATTGCGTTACATGGAATGTTCCACTCGGCACGCTCACCCCCCTTTGGCAAAAGAAGTCGATGAAATGAATCTCAAGTTCAGTCATAAAATTCTGTTGGCGGCGTCAGGCGTCGTGGTTCTGGCCTTCGCGCTGTTCACGCTCTATAACGATTACCTGCAGCGCAACACGATCAGGCAAAACCTGGCGTCCTCCATCCAGCAGTCCGGCGAGCTTACCGCCAGCAGCGTGCAGAACTGGCTCAGCGGCCGCATTCTGGTTCTGGAGAACCTGGCACAAAACGTTGCTCATCAAGGGAGTGGCGCCGATCTGCCGGGTTTGGTCGATCAACCGGCATTCACCTCCAACTTCCAGTTTACCTACGTGGGTCAAACCAACGGTGTGTTCACCCAGCGTCCCGATGCGAAGATGCCCGAGGGCTATGACCCGCGTCAGCGCCCTTGGTACAAGCAAGCCGTAGCGGCGGACAAACCCATGCTTACCCCGCCTTACATGGCAGCTGTGGGCGGCCAGATCGTAACGATCGCCATGCCGGTGAAGAAGAACGGAGAGTTGTTGGGCGTTGTGGGTGGAGACTTGAGCCTGCAAACCTTGGTGAAGATCATCAACTCGGTGGATTTCGGCGGTATTGGTCATGCGTTCCTGGTCAGTGGTGATGGCCAAGTCATCGTCAGTCCTGACCAGGACCAGGTGATGAAAAACCTCAAGGACATCTACCCAGGCACCCAGCTGCGCATCGAGAAGGTTAACCAAGAGGTTGTCCTCAATGGACAGGACCGCATTCTCTCGTTTACGCCAATCAGCGGTTTGCCAGGGGCTGACTGGTACATCGGTCTGTCTATCGACAAAGACAAAGCCTATGCCGCACTGGGTAAATTTCGCACCTCAGCATTGATAGCAATGCTTATCGCCGTGGTGGCGATTGCCGTGCTGCTGAGTCTGTTGATCCAGGTATTGTTGCGCCCGCTGACCACCATGGGCGTCGCGATGAAGGATATTGCCCAGGGCGAAGGTGACCTGACCCGGCGCCTCGACGTTACGAGCAAAGACGAGTTCGGCGAAGTCGGCAGCGCATTCAATCAGTTTGTAGAGCGTATCCACGCCTCGATTTCCGAAGTGTCCTCGGCGACACGCCAGGTGCATGACCTGTCCCAGCGCGTGATGGCATCGTCCAACGCGTCGATCATCGGCTCCGACGAGCAGAGTGCACGTACCAACAGCGTGGCTGCAGCGATCAACGAACTGGGCGCCGCCACCCAGGAAATCGCACGTAACGCCGCCGATGCTTCACAGCATGCCAGCGGCGCCAGTGAGCAAGCTGACGATGGACGCAAGGTCGTCGAGCAAACCATCCAGGCGATGTCGGAACTGTCGCAGAAAATCAGCCTGTCCTGCACTCAGATCGAGACCCTTAACGCCAGTACCGACAACATTGGTCACATCCTCGATGTGATCAAGGGCATCTCCCAGCAGACCAACTTGCTCGCGCTGAACGCGGCCATCGAAGCCGCCCGTGCCGGCGAAGCCGGGCGTGGTTTTGCCGTGGTGGCTGACGAGGTGCGTAACCTGGCTCACCGTACCCAGGAGTCGGCTGAAGAGATTCACAAGATGATCACTTCCCTGCAAGTGGGTTCGCGTGAAGCCGTGACCACCATGAACGCCAGCCAGGTTTCCAGCGAAGAAAGCGTTGAAGTGGCTAACCAGGCGGGTGAGCGTCTGGTCAGCGTGACACAGCGGATCGTTGAGATCGACGGCATGAACCAATCGGTCGCCGCAGCGACCGAGGAGCAAACGGCGGTGGTTGAAACCCTCAACGTCGACATCAACCAGATCAACCTGCTGAACCAGCAAGGCGTGGTCAATCTCAATGAGACGCTCAAGGACTGCGATGCGCTGTCCCAGCAGGCCAGTCGATTGAAGCAATTGGTCGATAGCTTCAAAATCTGATCCTGCCGGCAGTCGGAGCGAGGCCTCCCGTTCCGACTGCCCTGGTGCCGCTCAGAGAAAGCCGATGGCTTTCAGGTAGTCACAGCCTTTGCGTAACAACACGGGGCTCTTTGGCGGATAGTGTGCGCCCATTTGCTCCAACCCCCATTGGGCGTTGCTGTAATGGATCATCGACGTGTCGCCGATGTCCTCACCCACCCCATCAAGGTAGAAGCCCAGTACGCCGAACAACGCATTGTCATGGCCAACTGTTCGCAACGCCCGTTGCCACTGTTGAAGGCTTGTCCGTTCGAAAATGTGTCCCGCCTGGCTGAACGCATCAAGGTACTGGTCCCAGCTCAGCGGTTGTGGATTGTGCAGGTTGAACACGTTTCGCCCCGCGACAAAACGCCGGCAGTGAAACGCAATGAAGCGTGCCAGGAAGTCCACCGGCATCAAGTCGAAATTCCCTTCCATTCGAGGGACCCTACCCAATTGCAGCGACCCCTTGAGCATCAACATCAAGCGATTTCTATCGGGTTGGCAGACGCCGTTCCGGCTGTTGAAACTGATGTTGCCCGGTCGATGAATATTCACCCAGGCCCCTTGCTCGACTGCTCGCCCCAGCAATCGCTCGGCCACCCATTTCGAGAGGTTGTAGCCGTTTTTGACATAGAGCGGTAACGCGCCGCTGGCGGGCGCTTCAAGCACATACCGATCAGTGTCGAGGGTACTGCAGGCCGACAGCGTCGAAATGAAATTGAAGACCTTCTTACAGTAGGTCTCGCAAAGGCGCAGGCATTCAAACACCGGTTCGACGTTGTCCCTGGCCAGTGCTGTGTAGTCCATCACATGGTTGACCTGCGCGGCATTGTGCACAAGCACGCCATGATGACGGGCGAGGTGCTCGAATGCCTCAAAGGATAGGCCCAGGCGCGGCTGGCGCAGGTCTGCGGCGTACACCTGCACTCGGCGCAGGTCCAATTGTTCCAGGCGATATTCGCGCAGCGCCTGGGTGAATCGGTCCGCCGCCGACTGGCCGGGGAGCGCTCGCACGAGGCACGCGACTTCTTGCGCTCCCCCCGCCAGCAATGCCTGGACGATATGCACGCCGACGAAGCTGTTGGCTCCCGTGACAATCACCTTGCGCGGGTCTCCGGCGCGGGTCTCGGGCAGCACCTCAAGCTTCAGGGCTCGGGATGCATCGCTTTCCATCTGGCTGAAAGATGTATCCGGCAGCGCTTCGCCCTCCAGCTGCAAGGCAAGCGTACGAATCGTCGGCGCTTCAAAAAATTGGCTCAGGGAGAAGCTGCGGCCAAATTGCTCGCGCAAGCGCAGTAGCAAGGTGGACAGCAGGATCGAATGGCCACCCAGGCTGAAAAAGCTGTCGTCGATCGATAATTCGCCGGCAGACAACCCCAGCAACTCCCCCCACAACTGCACCAACTGCGCCTGGACTGGCGTGTGGGTGCTGCGACGAGTGATTTCCCCGGTGCGGGTACCTGGCACCTCCCGCAACGCCGTGCGATCGATCTTGCCGTTGCTTGAAGATGGCAGGCTCGGCAGCTCGCTCCAGGCGACCGGTTGCATATGCTCGGGCAACCACTGTCGGGCATGATCCTTCAGCCTGGCCAGGGTCGCACCGGGTTCGGGCTGGGCAGCAAAGCCAATGATTCTGCAGGCCTGATCAATCACCACGGCTACTTGGCGAAACAACCGACTGCTGCGCAGGCACTGCTCGATTTCCTGAGGCTCGACTCGAAAGCCGCGGATCTTGACCTGATCATCCCGTCGACCGCCCAACTCGATACCGTCCGGCGTCCATTTCGCCAGATCGCCGCTACGGTAAGCCTGCAGCCATTGTCCATCAGGCAGCGCCAGTTTGACGAACGGCGAGTCAGCGTGCGGCAGATCGTTCATGTAACCCTGGCTGACGCCCGGGCCTGCGATGTACAGATCGCCCATCACTTGCTCATCCACCGGTTGCAAGTGGTCGTCGAGGATCAGGACCTGGCTGTTGGCAATGGGCAAACCGATGTTGCGATTGCTGTCACTGAGCCGAAATGTTCGATGGGTTGCCAGTACTGTGGCTTCGGTAGGGCCATAGAAATTGTGCAACTGGCATTGGCCTGCCAGTCGCTCGATCACGTAGGGTTCGCAAAAATCGCCGCCGGTGAGCAGGTGGGAGAGGCCCAGAGGCTGGTCCAGTGGCAGGATGCTGAGTAACGCCGGTGGTAAAAAAGCGTGAGTGACACGTTGCAGGCGAATCAACTCGACCAATTGCTGAGGATCCTGACGCTGCTCTGCGCTGGGAACAATCAGCTCTGCGCCCGCCATCAAGGCGGGGAAAATATCGATCAGCGAGGAATCAAAACTCAGCGGTGAAAATTGCAGGACGCGACTCTCCTCATCCAGCGCCACACAGGTACTGAGCCAGGCGGTGAAATGCGCCAGATTATGTTGGCTGAGCAGCACACCCTTGGGCTGCCCGGTGGTGCCGGAGGTGAACAGTGCCATGCACGGCGCATTGGCATGGGGACGATGACGCATCAGCGGTTGAGCAGGGTCGATGTCGCGTGAGGCGAGCCTACTCACGTCAAGTGACACGAAATGATCTCGCAGCGGGTGCAGGCCATTTTCCAGCAGCACGCAGGCACCTGCGTCTATCAACATGCGGTGCTGACGTTTTACCGGGTGACCCGGGGCCAGAGGCACATACACCGCGCCGCAACCCAGCACGGCCAGAATGCTCGCGTAGAGTTCGGTAGATTTTTCCAGGCACACACCCACCACCGATGGGGTCTCGTTGCTCTCCAGCAGGGGCAGCAGGCGTTGTTGAATCGCCATGGCTTTTTCCTGCAGTTGGCGATACGTCACCATGCGACCCGCGATATTCAGCGCCGTGCGATTGGCGAAGGCGCCAAGGCTGGCCTGCAGGCGTTCGATCATGGGCACCTGTGCCGCGCGAAGCAGCGCGGTATCTGCCGTACGATTGAATCGATGCATGAACGCCAGCGCCTCCAGCCCTTGCAAACCCTGTTCAAGCGCTGCGTCGGAGTGGGTCATTGGGCAGAAAAAGCCCGGATCCCTTGAGAATCCGCTGACCAATGACGCTGCCCATTCCACCAAGGCGTTCGCCGCCCGACGCCGCAGATGCTGGCCGTTGCCGCTGGGCTCCTGGGCAACATCGTGTACGGCCACCAGGCGCCGCTCGCGGTCGTAGCAGCGAAACTGCAGCCTGGGCAGCCCATGTTCGGACGGGGGGCCGATAACCAGGCGCAGGCTCATCCAGGCCGCGTCTGTGGACAGGGCTGACGGTGGCTGACTACCGTCCTCGATCACAAGGTCGACCGACTCGCCCCCAACGGCATGCCCGTATTGTTCCAGTACGTGCCTGAGGGCTTCCAGCGCGTCACCGGCCACGCCCCATTCAATCGTCAGGCGCCTCATGCCAGCCTCCCCGACGCGGGCAAGTAGTCGTCCAGGGCGCGTGCCACGCTGCAGGTGTGCAGCAGGCCGCTGTGATGCAGGAAGCTCATGATGTTGCCAACCAGCGGGTGCTGGCGGGTGATGGGAAAGTCCAGCGCCACGATTTCATCCTGCAGCGCCGAACGAACATCGACACTGATGTCCAGGTGTTGGATCAACTGCAGGTCGAAGCCTTTCTGCAGGTCGTTGGTCAGGTAATGGCTCAGGAACGTCGGTAGCACAGCCGCAATACTGTCCCGATCCTGCGCGCTTGCCGACTGCCAATAGATGCGTACCAACTGTGTCCAGAACTGTGCGTGGCGCCCCTCGTCAAACAGGTGGTCGGCCATCAGCCCGCGCACGGACGCCTTGACACTGTCGTCCTTGGAAAAGGCCGCCACGTCATGGGTGACGGTGTTTTCGGCGATGGCCACGACGATCAACTCCACCGCATCGCGCAAGTGCTCCGGTGCCTGCGCCTGCGCTGCCGGCAGGGCACGGCTGAGTTCGATCTGCCCGGGCAGGTCGAGCGGCTGGATACCGGTCAGCTCGATGGCTTGCTGCAGGAAGTCCAGTGCTACCAATGCGTGGTAATCCTCATCCACCACGACGGTCATCGCGTCGTAGCGGCAGGCGAGGGGCAGCGGCAGCGAGAAGCGATTCTTGGCAATACTTCGGGCAGTCTTATCGACAATCTCGGTTTCGAAAATCACGATGTCATGGATGAATCGATAAAAGCTTTGCGCCAGCACGAAGTCACGCCATTGCGGGCAGTGGTCGAGGAAGGTTGCAGTCAGCACCAGGGGTTGGCGGCACAGGGGATAGATCAGCCTGTCGTCGTCTTCCATGATGCGGCGCGGACGCGTACGGATAGTTGCCCGACGTTCCCAGTCTTCGGCGAAGGAGCGGTAGTCGATGGGGCTCATGGGTGTACCTCTGGCATCGAGGCCCGTACGTCATCCCAGAACGCAATGCGACTTTCCAGGGCATCAAGGGCGGCACTGTGGGCTTGTTGCCGGCGAGTCGGATCTGCGTCGATCAAATGCTGGAGCACCTGTTCTGCCGCCGGCCCATGCTCCTGGCTGTCCAGTTCGATATGGCGGTTGAGGTAGTAACACAAGGTGGGGGCCTGACGAGCAATGAAGGGGCTGCTGCTCAGGAGGCGCTCGAACATTGAAGCTATAACGCCTTCACGTCCGTGCAGGAAGGCCGCCGCTACGCAGTGCGTGGGCGCGCTGAGTGCGAGTTGCCAGGTGCTGTCGACGAAGCGCGGCACTCCAGAGGGCGCTCCGACCCTTTGCAGCGCCGCGCTGACCTCAACACCCTGGTGTTGAAGATCAATGAAATGTGCGATGGCGCGGGTGTCGGCGCCCACCTCCACCATGGCATCCAGGTACAGCTCAAAGTGGCTGCAGTGGCCCCGCGTCGGGTGCTCATCCGACTCCTCACCCAGCACGATTTCATTGATCAGACGTGCGGCCTGTGGATTGACGGGCGGAAGCCAGGGGATCTGGGTACAAGTAAGATCTTGTTGCAGGCGTTTGGTCAGGGTCATGAAGTCCCAAACCGCAAACACATGGCTCTCCATAAAGTGTCGCAGTTTGCCAAGTGAAGTTATTTCTGGAAATAACGGGTGGTTGCACAGTTGCAGTTTTTTTTGTTCAAGAAAATGATGGTGCATGGTTGACGCCTATAAAATTGTTGCGACTGCTCTAGTTGCAGTGATGGAGTGTTGTAGTTGTTAGATAAAAGATTAACGTTGAAGTGTGCCCACGCCACTAGTGCGGGCTCACTATGCGGCCTGCTGATTGATAGGTTTATTGGGTTGGCGAGCGATAGTAAGCTGATTAAACGTCTGGATGAACTTGTTAATGTATTAGATGTTTTTTCGAAAAAAGCTTCCGAGAGAAATAGTTATTTTAAGTGTGAGAGATTTCTTTATTTAACGCCGATAGTTAAGGCTTGCGAGGTGTTTACGGCGTTAGCGGCGCGGGACGCTTCCGGACAGGGAAAGGTGCCGCGCGGTGTAGAGGCTGGAAGAGCGCTGCGCACGCCTTATAACGTGCCTTCTTGATCCGCAGTGTCGAGGCCATTGAGGTATGTATTGATGACCTCCATGCCTCGCATCAAGTGATTACGCAATGTCAGGATGCTTTCGTCGATTTTTTTCTGCACCACCAGGCTGAGCAGTTCGCGGTGGTCCTCTTGTGACGTCTCGCCCAGCCCCATTGCCTCAAGGTTGAAGCGCAGAAACCGCTCTTCCTCATTCAGCCCATGTTCCACCAGTTTGAGCAGGCGATGGTTTGGCGCCTTGCCGTACAAGACCATGTGAAACAGGCGATTGAGGCGGCCGATCTCGCTGTAGTCTTTCTCACGCTCCAGCGCATTGATACAGGCCTCTGCCTCCGCGATATCAGCCTCGGTGAGCAATGGGATCGACAAGCGCAAAGCCTCGGACTCCAACAGCATGCGCAGGGCATAGGTCTCTGCCGAATTGTCCTCAATCAACGGGGCGACCACTGCCCCCTTGTGCGTCACCACATGCAGCAGGGATTGGGCTTCCAACTGGCGTAATGCTTCGCGCACCGGCATGCGGCTGACGCCGAACAGGCTGGCGAGCTCTTGCTGGCGCATAGCGGTGCCACAGGGCAACCGTCCATCGAGAATGGCGTTGCGCAACGTTTCTTCAATAACGGCGCGGGCAAGATGAGCGGGAATAGGCCCGCTGACCTTGATGCTGCTTAAAGGGTTCGGCTTCGGCGTCACGGTTACGCTGGCCTCCTTTGTTGAATAATAGAGTGTGTTTATTGGATCCAATGAACATTAGGGATGGCCCGAGCACTTGTCAAACCACCAGAGTTTCCGTTTGTAAGGGCTTACAGCGGGTATTTTGTGCGTCTCACATAAGGTGGTTACAAAGTCGCTCTACCAAGCGATGATCTCACTATGCCATTGTTTTTTCCGGGACGAAGCTTCACCATCTGCTGAAATTCCGTCTCTCTTCATGGACTGAACGCCTTGGCGGTAAGTTTTATTCCCTATCGAGTTCTTTGCTGGCTTTTATCAGCGATCTTATTGGCCGGCCTGATGCTTGGCGGGCTGCATGCCGATTGGGATTTCTCGCAGATCAGCCGCAAGGCCAGCGCCCTGTACGGGCCGTTGGGCGAAGGCCAGCCGCGTATTGATGCCTGGCAGCGGCTGTTGGCCAGTCAAAAGCAGGTCAGCGAACAAGAACAGCTCAAGGTCGTTAACTTGTTTTTCAACAAACAAATGACCTACGTCGAAGACATCGATCTCTGGCACGCGGTCGATTATTGGGAGACACCCATCGAAGCCCTCTGGAAGGGCGCCGGTGACTGTGAAGACTACGCGATCGCCAAGTATTTCAGTTTGCGTCACCTGGGTGTGTCCAGCGACAAATTGCGCATTACCTACGTCAAGGCCTTGCGTCAGAATCGCGCGCACATGGTCTTGACCTACTATTCCACCCCCGACGCGATCCCGCTGGTGCTCGACAGCCTGATGGACGACATCCTGCCGGCTACCCGCCGTACCGATTTGATCCCGGTGTATTCATTCAACGCCGAGGGCCTGTACCTGCCCGGCGCCAAGGGCAACAAGAAGGTCGGCGATACCAAACGCTTGTCGCGCTGGCAGGATGTGTTGAGAAAAATGCGTGCGGAAGGCTTTCCAGCCGAGCCTGACAACTAGGAGTAACTGATCGGATGTCTTTGTTCAAACAGCTGTTGATCGCAATCTGTCTGTTCCTGGTGGTCGCCTTCAGCGGCAGCTTCATGGTCAGCCTGGAAAGTTCGCGCACGCAATACGTCAACCAGTTGCGCTCCCATGCGCAGGATGCCGCGACGGCGCTGGCGCTGTCGCTCACCCCCAACATCGATGACCCGGCCATGGTGGAGCTGCTGGTCAGCTCGATCTTCGACAGTGGTTACTACGCCAGTATCCGCGTGGTGGACCTGGCCACGGACAAAACCATCGTTGAGCGCAGCGGCATTCCCGACAACAACGGCGTGCCCGCCTGGTTCGTTAAATTGATCGGCCTGGAGCCGGCCGGTGGCGATGCGCTGGTGAGCCGCGGTTGGGAGCAGGCGGCGCGCGTCGAGGTGGTCAGCCATCCGATGTTCGCCCTGGCCAAGCTCTGGCAGAGTGCCCTGGGCAGCCTCGGCTGGTTGTTGCTGTGCGGTGCGGTCAGCGTGGTGCTTGGCGGGTTGTTGCTGCGTCGCCAATTGAAACCGTTGGACTACATGGTCAAACAGTCCCACGCGATCGCCCGCCGAGAATTCCTCAGCCTGCCCGACCTGCCGCGCACGCCGGAACTGCGCCGAGTGGTGCAGGCGATGAACCAGATGGTGGAAAAGCTCAAGGCACTGTTCCAGGAGCAGGCCGAGCGCAGCGAAAAGCTGCGCACCGAATCCTACCAGGACAACCTCACCGGTCTGGCCAACCGACGTTATTTCGAGATGCAGCTCAACGCCCGCGTCAGCAATCCCGAAGAAACCAACTCCGGCTACCTGCTGGTGTTGCGCGTCAAGGACCTGGCCGGCTTGAACCAGCGCCTGGGGGGCCAGCGTACCGACCAGTTGCTGCGAGCGGTCGGTGAACAGCTGCTGCGCCAGTGCGAGCCGTACCCGGAAACCCACAACCTCGTAACCCGTATCCGTGGCGGCGAGTTCGCCGTGCTGGCGCCCGGGCTGACGCGTGAAGAAGCGCTGCAATTGGCGCAGAACCTGGAAAGTACGTTGCTCAGCCTGCAGGCCACCGGCGCCAGCGACGTCGCGCCCGTGGCCTATATCGGCCTGGCACCGTTCAGCCATGGCGATGCGCCGCAGGCGCTGCTGACCCTCGCCGATCAAGCCCTGGCGCAGGCCGAAGGGCAGGGTGACAGCACTTGGGTGTGCCTCGATCACAGTGCCGCCGCCCGCGTCGGTGACGATCATCATGCCTGGTACACGCTGTTGGACCAGGCGCTGACGCAGCAGCGTTTCGAGCTGTACTTCCAGCCGGTCGTCGCCAGCCAGGACCCGCAGTTGGTCCTGCACTACAAAGTGCTGTCGCGCTTGCAAGACGTAGATGGCCATACCCTGCCCGCCGGGCGTTTCCTGCCATGGCTCGAGCGTTTCGGCTGGTCGGCCCGCCTGGACCGCTTGATGCTCGAACAGGTGCTTAAACAGATGACCGGCCACAGCCATAACCTGGCGCTGAATCTTTCAGCCGCGACCCTGCAGGACCCTGAGGCCCTGCAGCGTATTTATGACCTGCTGCGTCAGCACAGCAACCTGGGCTCGCGCCTCACCCTGGAAATCGGTGAAGAGCAATTGCCGGAGCAGCCTGTGCTGGAACAGATGACCCAGCGCCTGCGCGAATTGGGCTTCTCCCTGAGTCTTCAGCGTTTCGGCGGGCGATTCAGCATGATCGGCAACCTGGCCCGCTTGGGCCTGGCGTACCTGAAAATCGACGGCAGCTACATCCGCGCCATCGACCAGGAAAGCGACAAGCGCCTGTTTATCGAAGCCATCCAGCGCGCGGCCCACAGTATCGACCTGCCGTTGATTGCCGAGCGTGTGGAGACCGAGGGTGAGCTGAAGGTGATTCGCGAGATGGGGATTTTTGGTGTGCAGGGCCAGCTGTTCGGCGAGCCGGCGCCCTGGAAATAACGCAGAACACATGTGGGAGGGGGCTTGCCCTGATTTGATCGTTCCCACGCGGAGCGCGGGAACGATCAAAGGCTTTTTGTAGGAGCGAGCTTGCTCGCGAAAAACTCACAGGCACCGCGTTCATTCAGGAAGCACGCGTTATCGTTGACGTTTTTCGCGAGCAAGCTCGCTCCTACAGACGGTATCAGGGCAAGCCCCACATTCAGGGCTCAGATAAGCCCTTTCTCATCATCATTGATCAACTGACTCAACCCACCCAACGCTTCCCGCGCCTGGTTACGGTCCATCAGTTTGGCCTGGGCTGCGGGCGGCAGGTCCGTCACGCTGATAACGCCCTTGCGGGTGAGCACCTGGATCAAGTCGTCCAGCACCCGAATCATCTCCAGGTCACTCTGCTTGAGTTGGGCCAGGCTGGTTTCCACCACTTCGTTGGCGTACCAGGCCTGGATCTCATGGTGATCGGCCGGCAGTGTGTCGGTGGATTCGGCAAAGGCGGCGGCCTCTACGCGACTCAACGCGCCCTGTGCATCACGTTGCACGTAAAACATAAGAACCCCTCGAAGATGAGCCACACACCTTTAGCCCCATAGGCTGGCCGTGTGTTGATAAACGCGAGTATGCGATGCAACCGGCCGCCAGGGCCAGCAACGTATCGCCCGGATAAATCGGCCGCCTCGAGGGCGGCCGACTTATCCAAGCTTAGGCGGTGTGATCGATCTTGATGGTCGGATCTGCACCGCTGATCAGCGAGTTGATGCTGGTATGGGACCAATCGTTGCCTTCCAGCTTGATGGTCACATCCGCATTGGCCACGCCGCCAGCGGTGTTGAGCTTGCCTTCGCTGCTCACTTGCAGGGTCGACACGCCTTCTACCGTGGTGATCTTGAGGTAGTTGTCGATGGTGCTGTCCGTCTCGCCTTTGAGCAGGTCGCGCAGGTCAATCCGATCACCTTCCGATGCCTTGAAGTCCTTGATCACGTCATTGCCGATGTCACCGGCCTTCCACATGAAGGTGTCGGCACCCGAACCGCCGATCAGGATGTCGTTGCCCTGGCCACCGATCAACGTGTCGTTGCCGGTGCCGCCCAAGAGGATGTCATTGCCCTTGCCGCCGTCCAGCACGTCGTTGCCGCCCTGGCCGAACAGAATGTCATCGCCGCCACCGCCGATCAGCGTGTCATTGCCGTCCTTGGCGCCGGATACGTCAAAGTCCGCGTAATGCTCGGTGACGTACTGGTGCACGTTCGAGGTGGTGACCGACGAGACGGCAATACCGGTTTTCTGTGCCACAAAGGCCTGCAGCGCGTTGTAACCCTCACCGGTCACCCCGCTGAAGCTCACCAGGTCGCCAAACAGAATGTCATTGCCGTCGCCACCGCTGACGGTGTCCGCGCCTGGCAGCGTTGCTTCGGTGTGGCCCAGGATGGCGTTGGCCAGGTCCTTCGGATCGATGTTGCTTTGCGGCTTGCCATCGCTGTCATACGGCTTCAAATCATTGAGGCTGACCTCGTTGTTGATGCCGATCGCTTCCACTTGCGACAGGCCTTTGAGCAGCAAGAAACCGCTGTTGGCGTTATCGCTGGTTGCCGTGTCAGTACTGCTGCCGCTGCCGTTGCGGTACGAGACCTCGAATGTACCGTCGCCCTGGGCATGCACGGTGCCCCACACACCGTTGTCGTACCAGCCGCCGTTGCGGGTTTGCACCCACTGGTGTACCTGGCCGTCACTGTCGATCAATTGCAGGTTGGTGCCATTCACATTGATGCTGAACGTGTTACCCAACACATAATTGTTGGCGTTGACGTAGTCGTCCAGGCGTCCATCGGTAGTACTGCTCTTGTAGAAGTCGACCACCATCGGGTTGGTCTGTTCGCCGCTCTGGTAGTACGTCGGTTGGCCGTCGGTGATGAAGTAGGTGAGGTTGGTGGCACCGGTGTTGCCAGTGGCCAGGCCGCTCTGGAAGAAGTTGGCCGTGGTCTTGAATACGTCTTCGTAGTTCGTGCCGCCACCTGACGACATTGAGTCCAGCACCGCCTTCAAGAGCGTCAACGCATTTGGATCATTGAGGTTGATCGCAATGGATTTGTTCACCTGAGTGTCGAAATCCGCAAGGAAGATGTTCACGGTCCCGGAGGTGTTGGCACCCAGGCTGTCTTTGAGCGAGTTGAACACCGTGGTCAGCGACGACTTCGCCGCGTTGATCGACGCTGTGCTCATACTGCCGGAGCTGTCCACCATGAAGGCAATGTTGTAGTTCTTGCCCTGCACCACGTTCAGGCCACCGATGTCGGCCACAACAATGTCGTTGCCATCGGTGCCGATGATCGAGTCGCTGCCCGAGGTGCCGGTGACCGAACTGTAGATGGCGGGGTACACGGTGACGGGCAATTGCGCGGTGGTGCTCGCCGACCCGCCGATGCTCTCGGTAGACGTCGAGGTGACGGTGAGGTTGAACTGGCCGCTGTAATAGGTCGGCGGCTTGATGGTCAGGGAGCCCAGGTCCCAGCCGTTGACGTTGACTTCGCCTACGGTCTTGGTCGCGGTAAAGGTGTGTCCCGCTGCGTCGGTAAGCACCGAGCCTG
Source organism: Pseudomonas sp. 24 E 13 (assembly GCF_900004715.1). Taxonomy (NCBI): domain Bacteria; kingdom Pseudomonadati; phylum Pseudomonadota; class Gammaproteobacteria; order Pseudomonadales; family Pseudomonadaceae; genus Pseudomonas; species Pseudomonas sp. 24 E 13. Next base: position 3,233 of record NZ_CVTO01000103.1, on the reverse strand, counting down.
CCGGTATGCCACCGATCTTCACGGCCAGGGTTTCCGAACCGTCGGTATCGGTCAGCGCGCTGGTGATCTTGGACAGTTTGACGCTGCCGTTTTCCAGGCCTTCGTTGAGCTTGTAGCCCACGTAGTAACCGTCACCATTGCTGCCATGCAGGTCGGACACGGTCACGCCGGCGTTGGTCAGGTCGGTGATACCGGTGTACAGCGGCACGGTGCCGGTGCTCAGGTTCTGCACCGTCCCGCCGTTGATCGACAGGTTGACGTCGAAGCTGCCAGGTCCCGCCTGGTTGGCCTGGTAGATCTCAAGGCTGTAATAGCCGCTGGCCGTTGGCGTGAACGTGCCGCTGAACTTGCCGCTGTTGGTGCCCCACAGGCCGCTGGCCACTTCTTTGCCGCCGACGTTGATCACCAGGCTGTCATCGGCGACGCCGCTGAAGGTGTAGTTCTTGCCGGCCTCCATGTACATCAGGCCGGAGATTTTGGCACCCGAGCCGGGATTGACGTTTTCGGTGGACTCAACGTTGGTTATGACCGCGCTGCTGTTGGGCGTGCCGGCGCCATCAATGGCTTTTTTCAGTACGTCCGGTGCGGCGCCGTTACCGTTGGTGCCAAGGCCCGAGATGCTGCTCCAGCTCTGCTTGATCAGGCCGGTCGAGGTGACGTTATTGTCAGCCACACTCAGGGTCGGTGCATCGGCCACCGGGGTGATATCGACTTTCACCGTGGCGCTGCTGCCCAGGTCCTTGCCGTCGGTAGGCTGGAACTTGAACTGTGCGTAATCGGCCTGCTTGTTACCGATGCCGGTGCCGCCATAACCGTCGGCGCCGGACTCGTTGGCGTTGGGCATAAAGCGCAACTGACCGCCATCGACCTGAGCTTTGGTAAAGGTCTGGCCGCTGGTCACGTTGGCCCAGGTGGTGCCGTCGGCCGCCAGGTATTGCAGCTTGCCGGCCACCGGCAGGTCGGTGATCTTTACGCCGAGGCTGGCTTGTGGCGAGTCCACGTCGGTCACGCCGAAGTTGGCCCAGGTCAGCGCGAGCGCAGTGTCTTCGGTACCGGTTACGGCCCCGCCCGTTGCCACTGGCGCATCGTTGACGGCCAGCACGTTGACGGTGGTGGTGGCGACGTTGGAGTAGTTGCCGCCGTCGGTCACCGTCACGGTAATAGTGCGCGGCGTGGTGCTTGGGTCGTGGCTGTTGTTGGTGAACGTGATGTTCTGGATGCGCTGCATGTAGTCAGCCAGCGTCGCGCTGCCCGACAACGTCAGGGTGATGACGCCCGTCTGGTTATTGGTGCTGACGCTGATGCCATTGACGGTGTTGCCCTCGTTCAAGGCATCACCGGCTTGCACGTTGGTCAGGGTGACCGTTGCGCCGGTCAGCAGCGTGCTGTCCGGGTCGGTGATCCTGATATCGGTGTCGGCAATCGACACACCCTGCCCGGCGGTGCCTTCGGTGAAGGTGGTCTTGTAATCGTTGCCGCTGGCGCCGCTGGAATTGTTGGCGTCCAGGTCGATGACCGGCGGTGCATCGTTGTCGAGGATATCGGTGCTGACGGTACCCTTGTCGATCACCAGGTTCTCGAAATTGCCACCGGTGGTCTTGTCGATGGTGATGACGATTTTTTCCGTCGGCTCGGTGATTTTGTCGTCCAGCGTGCGGATATCAAACGGCACGCTGCTGGCGCCGGCCGGAATCTTCACGGTGTACACGCCATTGAAATCCGAGCCGTCGGTGGCCGTGCCGCTGTACTTGAGCGTGACGGTCAGATCGGTTTGCGCCGGGTTGCTCAAGTTCAGCGTGTAATGCGCGGTGCCGCCTTCAGTCACCGATGCGTCGCCGCTGAGGCTGAGGGTGGTGTTGGTGACCACATCCGTAACTTTGGTGACGACGGTGCTGCCATCAACCATCAAGTGCTCATATTTGTCGCCGCCGCTGACGACGCCGCTGATTTTGGTCGTGACGTCATTGGCGCCGACATACGCATCGTTAGGCGCGGTGGCCGTGGTGAAATTGCTCGACTTGCCGTTGCCGATGGTAATGGTCGAGCCATTATCCAGCTTAACCACCAGGTCGGAACCGAGGTTGGTGACTGCCGCGCCGTTCTTGTCGACCAGCGACGCGGTGTAGACAATCTGCCCGCCTTCGCTGACCGAGCCGGTGGCTTTGAGCACCACCGTCACATCGTCGATGGTGTCGTTGATCGTGGTGGTTGCGCCACCCGGTGTAACGGTCACACCCTCGAAATTGCCACCGGTCGTGCCGGTGATCTTGACGGTCTGAGTGCTCTTGTCGATGAACACATCATCGCTTGGTGCCGCAACCGTCACCGTGCCCACGGTCGCACCCTGCTTGATGGTGATGCTGGAACCGTTGTCCAACTGCACCACCATGTCGCTGCCGGCCTTGTTGCTCAAAGTCGCGGTGTAGGTGATCTGGCCACCTTCGTTGACGGCGCTTGGCGCGCTCAGCGTGACACTGGTCAGATCGGTGCTGCCAGGGGTGTCGGTCACGGTGGTATTGACCGCCGTGGTGCCTGGCACCAGGTTTTCGAAATGCTCGCCACCGGTCACGGTTTTGATGGCGGTCGTGACGGTTTGATCGCCTTTGTAGACGTCATTCGGTGCCACGGCGGTGACCGTGCCGCTGGATTGGTTCACACCGATGGTGATGGTTTTGCCGTTATCCAGGGTGACGGTCAACGGGTTGGTGATGTTGGTCACCGGCGCGCCGTTTTTATCCACAAGGCTGGCGGTGTAGACGATGTTGCCGCCTTCGCCAACCGTAGTGGTGGCGGTCAGTACAACGTCGACCTTGTCGATGGTGTCGTTGATCGCGGTGCTTGCGCCGTTGCCTGCGACTTCCAGTTTTTCGAAGTTGCCGCCAGAAGCGTCGGTGATTTTGACGATCTGGGTGCTCTTGTCGATGAACACGTCATCGCTTGGAGCAGGCACGG
>NZ_CVTO01000103.1:0-231 GCF_900004715.1 Pseudomonas sp. 24 E 13 | reverse complement strand
GATTTTCGAAGTGCTCGCCCCCAGTGACAGTCTTGATAGCAGTGGTGACGGTCTGGTCGCCCTTGTACACGTCATCTGGTGCCACAGCGGTGACCGTGCCGCTGGATTGGTTCACACCGATGGTGATGGTTTTGCCGTTATCCAGTGTGACGGTCAACGGATTGGTGATGTTGGTCACCGGCGCGCCGTTTTTATCCACAAGGCTGGCGGTGTAGACGATGTTGCCGCCTT